>JADLHG010000038.1 GCA_020848905.1 Deltaproteobacteria bacterium | reverse complement strand
TGATAGATCTCTGGGGCGCCGGAGTCGTCCGGTGTGCCGGACCGGCCCGTCCGCATACCGGACCAGGAAACCCGGCTACGAGCAACCAGAGCAATGAGCAACCACGGTCGGGTTCCCGCGGGGGTTCGTGGAGAAGCAACCACGGTCGGGTTCCCGGGGGTTCCCGGGGGTTCCCGTGGACTCCCCGAGTTCCCAGCAAGGAGGCGTAACGCCCCGCCGGATCAGTCGACAGGCAGCCGATAGATCGCGTTCTCAGGGGTGACCGCGTAGACCGCATCGGCGGTCTTGGCCATCACCGCGTTCGGGGTGGCCATGATGCACCCCCCGGTGAACCAGTAGAACGAGCTGTTCGTCGCGCTGTGGAGGGTTTCGAGCTGGACGTTCCCGGTACCGATGGCGCCCAGCGGAACCTGGGAGATTGTGAACGTCTGCTCTTGGAACTGCTTCTTGCCGCAGCCGGGGGTCGCGATGGACGCCTTGAGAGAAGACGCATCGATGTGCAGCAAGGCGATGCCGGAAGCGTCGGTCGCGGTGTATAGGTTCTGTTCGTAGCCGATGGTCGAGAACGCGATCGCTGCCGACGCCGGGACGAGACCGGTCGCGCCGTCCTTTAGTTGATGGACGATCTTGAAGGTGGGGCCCGCATTGGTGCTCATGCTGTAATCCTTGACGACCGCATAGAGCCGCTCGTCATCGGCGGTGAAACCCCACAGCGCCTCAGCACAGTCTTTGCACTCATAGGACCACTCAGCGATCTTCGTCCGCGTGGCCTTCACCGCTGCCAGATCCTCGATGCTCCTCGGGTGACCGACGAAGCCCTGCTTGGGCGCGCGCCAGAACGCGCTCACCGTGCCACCCTTCTTGAAATCCGTGTCCTGCGTCATCCAGTAGACGTGAGTGGCACCGACGTGCACCGCAGGCATCCAGCGCCCATTGAGTTCCTTGAGCCCGCACGCCAGGATCTCGGTGGACGTATTTTCCACGGCGGTCACGGTGAGGCCCGGCTTGGCCATCGCGCGGATCACGCCGCCGAAGTCCTTGTCGGGATCGAAGCGCCACATGCTGGTCGCCCAGTAGAGGCGCTGATCGTCGATTCCGATCCACAGCTCGCTGCCGCGGTTGGTGTTCTGCGTCGGGATGTTCTTCACCACCACCGAGGGGACCTGGTCGCTCTTCCTCAGGCGGTAGAGGGTGGTCATATAGATCGACTCGTCGCCGCCGGTGAGCCAACCCGGCAGGAGCTTCTTTACGGCCTGCAACGCCTTCTTCACGCCCGTCGCCGGGGCGGGGAGTTGCTCCACGCCGAAGTAGATCGATCCGTTGGCTTGCGGCTCCACCTCGAGCCCGATGACCTCACTCTGGCTGTCCGTGGCGAACAGCGCCTCGGCCTGTCCCCCCGACTGCGGGCCGTGGGTCGGAACCGCTGCCAGGTCCACCCGAAAGAGCGTGGAACCCGTCGATGTCACTCCGACGCCGTAGAGGTATTGGCCGTCGAGGCGAGTCTTCGAGTAGGAGATGTTTCCGACCGCGGCGAGGTGGACCATCGGAAAGACGCTCTGCCCTCGCCGCTCCCTGCCCATCCCCTCCTCGTCACCGGTGCCACAGGCCCCGACGGACAAGGCGAGGCCGAGGACGATGCAGAGCCGACGTGGCTCGCACAGCTGAAGATGCCGTCTGGACATAGGGATGCCTCCCTTCCACTGGTGGTGACAAGTTCGTGTGTCGGCCGCACGAGCAAGTGCTGTGCCGCGGCAGATCCGGAACGATCTTTGCTGGACGCCTCACGCGGGGCCTCCTAAAACGCGTCGATGGCTAGAGGTCACGAGCTCTGACGCGGACCAGGCGACGCGGATCAGGAGAAGGCAGGCCGGACTCGGGGCACGAGGAGCGCGCGCCGGTCACGCCTAGGCGTGCCGGAGCTGGTCGGCTGCGGGACGCGATTGGGGAGCGAACTCATCGTGCGCCCCCAACGGCCGCCCCTATCCGGGCGCCGTGAAGGGTTGGGTCGGAAGGTCGGCAACCAGGACCGGCGCCGGGTTCCCCGCGGTCGGGTTCCCCGGGGGGGCCCCGGGTAGCAACCACGGTCGGGTCGCGGGGTCGGAGCGTCGCAACCACGGTCGGGTCGCGGGGCGCCGGCGCCGGGTTCCCCGCGGTCGGGTTCCCCGGGGGGGCCCCGGGTAGCAACCACGGTCGGGTCGCGGGGTCCGGGTAGCAACCACGGTCGGGTCGCGGGGTCGGAGCGTCGCAACCACGGTCGGGTCGCGGCGGCGCCGGCGCCGGGTTCCCCGCGGTCGGGTTCCCCGGGGGGGCCCCGGGTAGCAACCACGGTCGGGTCGCGGGGGGGGTTCCCCGGGGGGGCCCCGGGTAGCAACCACGGTCGGGTCGCGGGGTCGGAGCGTCGCAACCACGGTCGGGTCGCGGCGGCGCCGGCGCCAGCCGCAACCACGGTCGGGTCGCGCCGGCGCCGGTCAACCCAGCGGCGACGGGATCCAGGTCAGCCTGAGCGGCGGCGGTGCCTACAGCGTGCAGATCGAGAACAACACTGTCTCGAGCAGCCGGAGCGGCATCTTCCTCGAGGGCGTGGGGGGTACGATCCAGACCAACACGATCTCGAGCAACACGAAGTACGGCGTGCTGCTCCAGCAGAGCTCGGTCGTGCTCGGCTCGAACAGCTTCGCGGCGAACGGCCAGAACTCCCTCACCACGTCGAGCCTGATCGAGGCCTTCGGCGCGCTCCCCACCCCCATTCCGTAGCCGCCCCGCCGACAGGAGTAGCCCCGCCCGGTGGCGGGAACGGGTTGACCTTCGGCGCGGTGGCGTCGACGATCACCCCGCATGCACGCCTTGCGCTTCGACTCGGTGGACCTCGGATCGGATGCGGTCGAGCTCGCAGGTTCGTCTGCTCGAGCGAGGCTGACGGTTCCGCGTCCCGGGGTGATCCGGCTTCTCGTCTGGCGGCGCCCCGAGGACGCGGCGAAGGGGAGCTGGGTCGTGATCTCCCCGCCCAGCACGGCCGGCTCCCCGCCGGCGCTGAGCGCGCGCCACGTCGGGGACGCCGTGCACCTCTCGGCGCCCGACTCTCCCGAATTGCTCCTCTCGCTCGACCCCTTCCGTCTTCGGTGGGGCGCGCTCGAGGTTCTCGGGCTCGAGGCGGGTCGGCTCCGTCCACTCGGAGCGGCGCAGACCGCGTCCCGCGTGCAGCGCGAGACCCTCACCGAGGAACGCGACGGCGACGCGCTTTCGGGGGGCCTGACCCTCGAGCTCGCCGATCCTCCGTCCCGGCGCTACTACGGCCTGGGACTCCGCACCGGCTTTCTCGACCGGCGGGGCCGCGTGTGGACCAACTGGGCCACCGACGACATGCACCACCATCCCGACAAGGACCCGCTCTACCAGTCGCACCCCTTCGTGCTGGCCCTCGAGGGGGCCTGCGCCTTCGGGCTCTTTCTCGACGAGAGCTGGCGCACGGTCTTCGACCTCGGCGCGACCGAGCGCGACCGCTCGCTGATCCACACCGACGGGCCGACCTTCGACCTCTATCTCATCGCCGGCCCGTCGCCCAAGGCCGTGCTCGCGCGCTACACCGAGCTCGTGGGGCGGCCGCCGCTGCCGCCGCTCTGGGCCCTCGGCCAGCACCAGTGCCGCTGGGGCTACTTCAACGGCGACGCCGTCCGCGCCGTCGCGCGCGGCTACCGCGAACGCAACCTGCCACTCGAGGCGCTCTGGCTCGACATCGATCACCTGGAGGGCTTCAAGGTCTTCACCCTCGACGAGGCGCGCTTCGGCCCGCCGAGAGAGCTCCCCGCGGACCTTCGCGCGCTGGACGTGCGCACGGTGGCGATCGTGGATCCGGGGGTGAAGGTCGAGCCGGGCTACGCGACCTACGACGCGGGACGCGCCCTCGGCGCCTTCGTCACGGACAGCCGCGGCGAGGAGCTCCGCGGCGAGGTCTGGCCGAAGCCCGCCGTCTGGCCCGACTTCACGCGGCCCGTCGTGCGCCACTACTGGGGCGAGCAGCATCGCGGCTACGTCGAGGCCGGCGTGGACGGCATCTGGAACGACATGAACGAGCCCGCCGCCTTCGGTGGCTTCGGCCTCGATGCCGACTGGAAGACGCTCCCTCCGACGGCCCGCCACGGCGCGCGCTCGCACGCCGAGGTGCACAACCTGTACGGGCTGCAGATGTGTCAGGCGACCCACGAAGGCCTCTCCCGGTTGCGTCCCGAGCGGCGGCCCTTCGTGCTCACCCGCAGCGGCTGCGCGGGCATCCAGCGCTTCGCGTGGGTCTGGACCGGCGACAATCACAGCTACTGGGAGCACCTCGAGGCCTCGATCCCCACGCTCCTCGGCCTCGGGCTCTCGGGCGTGCCGTTCGCCGGCGCGGACGTGGGCGGCTTCTCCGCGGACACGACCGGTGAGCTGCTCGCGCGCTGGAGCTTCCTCGGCGCGTTCTATCCCTTCATGCGCAACCACTCGGCCGTCGGGACGCGACGCCAGGAGCCCTGGTGCTTCGGTGAGCCCTACCTCTCGGCCGTACGCGCGGCGCTCGAGCTGCGCTATCGGCTGCTACCGTACCTGTACACGCTCGCGGAAGAGGCCTCCCGCACCGGGCTGCCGCCGATGCGCCCCCTCCTGCTCGAGTACCCCGACGACGGCGAGGTGCAGGAGCTGCACGACCAGTTTCTCCTCGGTCGCGAGCTCCTCGTCGCGCCCGCGCTGCGTCCCGGCCAACGGCGACGGCTGGTCTACCTCCCCGCGGGAGGCTGGGCACCCTTCGAGCTCGGTCCGGCGACCTCGGGTCCGAGCTACGTCAGCGCGCCGACGCCGCTCGACGGCATCCCGCTCTTCCAGCGCGCGGGGAGCGCCGTGCCACTGACCGCCGTCGCGCCGTGCACGACGACAGCGCGCTGGACGCCGCTCGCCTTTCGCGCCCCGCTCGCCCCCGAGCTCCACGGCCAGGTGTACGAGGACGACGGCGACGGCTTCGCCCCCGGCGCGCGCAGCGAGCTCCGCGGCGACTTCGACGGCGCGCGCCTCGCGTTGCGGTTCGTGGATGGTTTCGGCCGCGCGGATCGCCCCGTCACGGTGGAGCTCACGGGGACACCGGGTCTGCCCCGGAGCTGCAGCGTGCCGGCGCGCCTCGAGCGAGGCCTTTTGGTCCTCGAGCTAACGGGGCCCGAGGCTCACGCGCACTGGTAGAGGTCAGCCGAGGGTGCCGCGGTGGAACTTCGGCTCAGTTGCAGCTTCTCGCGCGTCCCGGCGTACCGTAGTCCCCCTTCGAACCGGTCCAGAGCGCAGGCTCGCTGCACCAGTTCGCGCCCCGGCTGTGGTCGAGCGCTCCGGCCTTCACCGAGAGGCTCTTGCCGTCGGGGATCACGAACCCGTTGATCGTATTATAGGAGACCTGGTCCACGACCTTGCCGCTCTTGTCGAGCAGCACGATCTCGTCGCTCGCGTTCGCGAGGTCGAAGTTCGCATAGACGTAACCGACGTTGATGCCGCCGTTGAGGGTTTGGTTGGCCTCGCGCCCAAGGACGAGATACCCGTACGCGGGGACCAGCACCGGTCCCGAGCCCTTCACCACGTGCAGGTCGCTGCCCAGGTCCTTCAGCGTCCAGCCGGTGATGTCCACCGCCGCGGAGCCCGGGTTGTAGAGCTCCACGAACTCGCCGTCGGCGTCGGGGACGGCCTTCGGGTTGGCCATGAACTCGCTGATCTGGAGGTTGCCTCCGACGGGGGGCTGGCTGTCGGCCTTCGGGGCCTGGGCATCCGGCTTCTTGACCGTGCCGCGGTCAGCCGGAAGGCCCGCATCCGCGGGGAGCGGCGGCGGCTGCGTGTCGGAGCTCGGCGCGGCGTCGGAAGCGCCCAGGGGTCCCGCGTCCGCGGCGGAGCGCGCGTCGGCCCCCGGAAGCGCAAGCCCCTCTCGCAGACAGATGCGCTTGCCTCCGCTCGGGACGCACGCGTACCCGTCCGGACACTCGGGGGTGCCCCGATTGCACAGGAACGGCGCATCCCCGAGATCCGGGGCCGCGCAGCCAGTCGTGAAGAGGAATCCGAGGGAAGCCAGGGCGAGATACACAGCCGGATGCTTCATGGCGATGCATCTTTGCCCGAGCCGCGGCGCCGGCACAAGGGGGACTGTCGCGACATGTTCGGGCGGATTCGGGGGAGGATTCTTGATCGACGAGTGATCTCAAAGAGCTGTGCGCGCAAGATTCCCTGCGAAAAAGTGGCCCGGTCCCTCGGTCGACCGCCCCGCGGGCCCGGTCGCGCTCAGTACGCCTTGGCGATCACCACCCGGGACGGCACGCTCTGTCCCGTCACGATGCAGGATCCGCCGCCGCCGTGCTCGTCCACGAGCGGGACGCAGCGGATGGTGGCCTTGAACTCCTTCACGGCCGCGTCGCAGCGCGGGTCGTCCGCGAGGTGCGCCATGACGAAACGCCCGCCCCCTTTCTCGGCGGTCGCCGGGCTCAGGATCTCGCGCACCTCGTCGAGAGAGTTCGCGAGCACCGTGCTGTCGCGCAAGCGCTGCTTCGCCGCGGCAAAGAGGTCCGCCTGGATCTGATCCATGAGCTTCGCCATCGTCTCGCCGAGGCCCGCCATGGACAGGGGTTGTTTCTCGCTACGGTCCCGCCGCTTCATCATGACCTGGTTCTGCTGCAGGTCGCGCGGCCCGAGCTCCAGGCGCGCCGGCACGCCGTGCTGCTCCCAGTGGAAGTACTTGTAGCCGGGCTTGTACTCCTCGCGCGCGTCCACCTCGACGGAGATGCCGCGCTCGCGCAGCTCCGTGGCCAGCTGGTCGGCCTTCTCGAGCACGGCGGCGCGCTCAGTGTCCGTCTTGTAGATCGGCACGACCGCCACCTGGATCGGCGCCAGGCGCGGCGGCAGGACGAGCCCGTTGTCGTCGGAGTGCGTCATCACGAGCCCGCCGATGAGGCGCGTCGAGACGCCCCAGCTCGTCTGCCAGACGTACTCGAGCTCCTTCTCCTTGTTCTGGAACTTGACGTCGAAGGCCTTGCCGAAGTTCTGCCCCAGGTCGTGGCTCGTCCCGGCCTGCAGCGCGAGGCCGTTCTGCATCATGGCCTCGATGCTGAAGCTCTTCACGGCGCCGGCGAACTTCTCGTTCTGCGTCTTGACCCCCTTGACCACCGGCATGGCCATGAACCCCTCCGCGAACTCGGCGTAGACGTCGAGCATGCGCAGGACCTCGGTCATCGCCTCGTCGTGGCTCGCGTGGGCCGTGTGCCCCTCCTGCCAGAGGAACTCCGTCGTGCGCAGGAACATGCGCGTGCGGAGCTCCCAGCGCACCACGTTGGCCCATTGATTGATGAGCAGCGGCAGGTCGCGCCAGCTCTTGATCCACTTGCCGAAGAAGTGCCCGATGATCGTCTCCGAGGTGGGCCGGATGACGTAGGCCTCCTCGAGCGGTTTGCCGCCGCCGATGGTGACGACGGCCAGCTCGGGCGAGAAGCCTTCCACGTGCTCGGCTTCCTTGCGCAGGAAGCTCTCCGGGATGAGGAGCGGGAAGTAGGCGTTCTTGTGCCCGGTCTCCTTGAAGCGCCGGTCGAGCTGCCCCTGGATCTTCTCCCAGATGGCGTAGCCGTGCGGCTTGATGACCATGCACCCCTTCACTACCTCGGCCACCTCCGCCAGCTCGCCCTGGCGAATGACGTCTTGGTACCAGGTGGCGTAGTCCTCGGTGCGGGGGGTGATCTTCTCGCTGCTCTGTGCGTCTTTGCTCACGGGCGTGTCCTTTTTCATCATGGGGAGGCTATCGAACGGTGAGCTGCTGCGTGGCGCGCCACTTGCGGCCCGACACCTCGAGCTCGAAGTAGCCGCTCGTCGCGTCCCCCGGGACCGTCACGACGAAGGTTCGGCCGCCGTGCAGGACGCGCTTGGGGAGCGGCCGCCCGTTGTACCAGATCGTGGCAGCGGGCTCGGCGCGCGAGAGGCGGATCGTCACGTCGCTGCCGGCGGCTGCCTCCACCGGCGAGAAGTGAAACGTCAACTCGGCGATGTTCAGCACGGTGAAGCTGCTCGTGCTCTGCTGCGAGCGGTTGCGGCTGAAGATGACGAAGTTGCCGGTGTAGACCCCCTGCGGGATGACGACCACCACCAGGCTCGGCTGGATGGCCACGATGGGGAGCTGCGTCGAGCCCAGGAACACGCGCATGCCGTGGTGGAAGTTCTGACCGTAGAGCGTGACGCGCGTGCCGGGCGCTCCCTGCGTCGGGGAGAAGGAGCTGAGCGTGGGGTGGGAGAGCACCTCGAAGTCCCTCGGGCTCACCCAGCTTCCACCCGTGGTCGTGATGACGATGCGCCCCGTACGCGCGTTCTGCGGCACGACGATGAGCAACTCCGTCGGCACCGTGCGCCGCACCACCGGGCACGAGATGCCGGAGAGATTCACCGTCGCGTCGGCCGTCAGATTGATCCCGCGCAGCGAGATCGTCTCACCGGGAGAGCCTCCGTGGGGCGTGTAGTAGCTCACCATGGGGACGGCCAGGATGCGGAAGTCGACGCTGGACGGGTAGAGCCGCCCTTGGCGCCGGATCGAGATGCGGCCCGACGAGGCCCCCATCGGCACGACCACGATGATGTGATCGCCGCGCGTGCCGCGCATGATGGTCACGCGGTCGCCGATCAGTACCTCGTCTCCCGAGACGAAGCCCGTGCCACGCACCACGATCTGCGTGCCCCCGGCTCCCGTCGTGGGGTACACGCTGACCGCCTTGGGCTCGTCCGTGGACTCCGGCGCTCTCCGCGTCCCCCCCGGGGCGCTCGGCGGAATGGGCTGTCCTTCACTCGGCGGTGCGCGTCGGCTCCTTCCGCCCGAGGAGGGTGGGGCCTCGCCGCCGCTTGGAGGTGCGCGTCGCTGTCCCAGGGCCGGTGCAGCTGCGAGCAGCGAGAACGTGCTGATGATGACGGTTAAGCGTTGCATGGTCCCCTCCGGGTCGTGGGCCCTCTGCCTCGGTGGACGTGCACCTTCGGCCTCCGATTCAATAAGCGCCGGAAATCACGTCGCGTCGTGCCCTTGGCGTGAGTCGGCCAGAGTATGGCAGCGCGCGGCGCTCTTGCCCAGCCGGATGGCTCGCGCGGAGGTCGCCCGTGGAACCTGCGTGCGGCGGCGCAACCGCGGCGGCCTGCCGACCGATACTCCTCGCGACTTCGACATCCAAAGTAGCCAACCAACCAACCGACGAGGACACCATGGCCGACCCCCGTATTGGCGCCGACGTTTGCCGGGCCCACACCGATCTGTTTCCGCTTGCGCTACCGCCAGAGGCGCAGTCCAGCGCGGCCGCCGCCCCGGAGGGGAACCGGGCGGGCGACCCCCGCACCTCGAAGAGCGCTCCCGCCGACGGCGGGACGAAGGCGCGACCTTCCGCGGAGGCCGCTCATCGCCGCGCGGCGGACGCGGCACGGTCGGCGGCACGAGACGCGGCGGCCTACCTGCGGGACCTCATGGGGGGAGACCCCGTGACGCGCACGCTGACGACCCGGACGACCACCGAGGGTGGAACGCGCACCGAGGAGGCGATGCTGTTCGAGCAACGCAGCCCGGAGGGGGCGAGGATGAGCTTCCTCGGCGGAACCGCGGCCACGCGACCGGACGTGCCCGGTTTGCCTCAGATGGAGGCCGAGCTGCATCTCCTGGCGCTTCACACCCGCACGGATCGTGCGCTGCAGCTCGAGGGGGTGTTGGCGCAGTACTCGCACAGTCTGATCGCCGACGCGAACGGGACCCGCGTCGGACTCTCTGCCAACGCGGCGCAGCTCGCGCTGAAGATCGGCCGCTTCGACCCGAAGAATCCCAACGACGAGCAGCTCCGCATCGGCGTGAGCGCGGGACCCGGAGTCGCGATTCGGCTGCACCATTCGGACGAGGACGGCGACGGTCGGCGCGAGTGGGGCGTCGGCCTCGACCTCGGTCCCGTGACGGCGGATGTGAAGACCGAGAATCCTGTTTACACGCTCATCCCGGCCAAGAAATACTGGGACGCGCTCGTGCGGGCGCAGGGGGCGGCGCAGTAGGTGGGGGCGCTTCACTTGGGGGACATGTGCCATGTTTCGCGACGAAGAAGCTGCGGCCAGGGAGCGCCTGGCGATGGTCGAGGCGCGCATCGGCGAGCGTGAGAAGGAGTTCGCCGAGCTCGAGGCGCCACGGCGGAAGCTCGCGCTCGAGGTCGACCGTCTGCAGCAGTGGCTCGACAAGACCGGTGAAGGCGGAGGGCTGCCCGGCACCGTCGAGGATCGGTGGAGCGGCTTGAGCATCGTCTTCGGGGTGCTCGCCCTCTGCTGGGCCGGATCGGCGCAGCTCGGTCTCCTTCGCTACGGGGTCGTGCTGGGGGCGTTCGTCCTCCCATCGTTCATCTTCTCCGGTGTCACGCGCTATCCGCTGGGAGTCGGAGCGTGGTTGGGCCGCGGCTTCTCCTTGGGCGCGGCCGTCATCTACGGTCTCGTGGTGGCCCTCGTGCAGGCGAGCAAGGGTCTTGCCGAGGGAGCTTTCTGATGACGCACGATCCGCTGAAGACGCCGAAGGAAGCGCAGAGCTCCTCGGGGGACACGTCCGAGGGGGCGCCGCGCACTGCGCTCGAGCGCTTGGCTGCTGCCGATCGCCGCTTGGCGGAGCTCGACGCTGCGTTCAGCGCCGCACCGCAGGTCATGCAGGATCTGGAGGCGCGTCGGCGGGAGCTGACGCGGCGCTTGACGGCGCGATCGACGCGCGCCACCCGTGCTCTGCTCGGCGCGGCGGCGGGCTTCGCGGGTGCCGTCGGGGGAAGCGCCCTGCTCTGGACCGCGCTATCGCTGTCGGCCTCGGAAGCGCCCTGCGGCGCCGTCGTGCACGGTGGAGGGCTCCTGGGCCTCCTCGGGTGCGTGGGGTCGCTCGCCGCCGTGGGCGGAGGAGGGGAGGGAGCTCCTCGCGCCTTCCTGGCGCGGGCCACGCTCCCCTGTTCCATCGTGCTCCTCGTCGCGTGGGCGGCGCTCTACTTCCTGCGGAGAGCGTGATCCGGGCCTGCCTCGCTGCGCGTGCTGGTGACAGCTGACCCCAGGCCCGCGGAGTGCCAGGCAGCGGGTAGGGTCTCGCCGCCGGACCGGCCCCGCTGGGCGCGTGCGTCAACCTCGTAAGATCGCCAGCCTGGGCAGCGGCCTTTGGAAGGGTCGGTAGGAGCGGCGTTGGCCTCGGGCTTGCTCTGACATCACGTCGGGTCAGCCGCGAGGAGGTGTCGATGGTGCGGCCCTTGCTTCGGTGGGAACTGGTGAGCGTCTGGTGTCTCGCCGTCGCCGCGTGTGGCGGGGGGGCGCCCGAGGCCGAGGTCGACGGCGAGCGAGAGAGCTACGGGACCATCTGCCAGAACGAGGGCGGAACCGTCGACGCCCGCCACTACTACGGCTACGACGCGCGCTACGTGCGAAGCCAGGCCGTGGACCTGGACCCCCAGCGCTTCGGTGCCTGTCTGGCCCACTCGATCGCCACGTTCGCCATGCTGGACGAGCAGGGGAGACTCGTCACGCCGCAGTGGAATCGTCACCTGAACCGCCTGAGCACGGCGGACCTGACGGCGTATCTGGCCGCGGTTCCCGGTACGAAATGCCAGGAGACAGGAGAAGAGGCGCGGCTCCAGCGGTGGGTCTTCGCCCAGCCCGAGAACTCCATCACGCCGCTTTCCTTCTTCCGCGCTGCGCTGGGGATACAGAGGGGGGACGTGTTTCTTGCCCTGCTCGCGGCGCACAACGTCCTGCGCTCCGAGGCGCGCTTCTTCGCCCCGTACACCCGGCGGTGCAAGGGAGCGGGCGACGACTTCTGGTATCGCAAGGTGGACCCGACGCTCGATGGCTATTACTACCTGTCGTCGTACCCACGCATGAACCGCTTCTTCCGGCGCATGGTCGACATCCGGGGTGACCTGCGCGAGCGCGGCGAGACGTTCAACGGGGACCATCCGGGCTCCTGGTACCGGCTCTTCGGCATCCTGCTCTGGGTCGTGGGAGTGACGCCCGTCGAGCAACTGGCGCGGCTCGACGACGCCGTCCTCGGCGCCGTGCTCGTAGCAGGACGGGCGGCGGCGTGGGGTTCCGAGACCTGGAAGAAGGTCATCGGCTGCGACGAGCGCGACGCGCGCAAGCTCAAGCTGAACGAAGACGGCGGCGCGGCGATGGTGGCGGCCCTCTCGGCGCTCCGCGGCGGCCGGACCCGCCAGATGCCCTTGCCGGCGTGCGAGCCGACCGACTACCTCGTCCCGCGCTGATGGCGGCGTCGCCCCTTGCGTTCGGGCCGGCGGGGACGGTGCCGCGCGCCTTTGCTGGCGAAAGGCGCGCAGTCCGTGTAAAAATCGATCCTTAGATGACCACAGGCCCAAAGAAGCGCGTCGTCGCCGTCGGGGGCGGCAAAGGGGGCGTGGGCAAGAGCTTCGTCGTGGCCAATCTCGCCGCGACGCTCGCCATGCGGGGGACGCGGGTGGTGGCCCTCGACGCGGACCTGGGTGCAGCGAACCTGCACTCCCTCTTCGGCATCGGCCGTCCGCCCCGCACCATCGAAGACTTCCTGGAGCGGCGGGTGGGCTCGCTCGCGGAGCTGGTGCTGCCGACCAGCGTGCCCGGGCTGTCGCTCATCTGCGGCGCCTCGCAGGTGCTCGGGTCGGCCAGTCCGCGGCACGACGCCAAGCAGCGCCTGATCGCCGAGCTCGCGCACCTCGATACCGACTGCCTGCTCGTCGACGTGGGCGCGGGCACCGACATCAACCAGCTCGACTTCTTCAACGCGGCGGATATCCGGCTCGTCGTCATGACCCCCGAGATCACCTCGGTCCAGAACGGCTACGGCTTCCTGAAGATGGCCCTCTTTCGTCGGCTCCAGCGCGCCGTGACGAGCGGGGTGGCCGCGTCGCGTCTGGCCAAGGCCTTCGGCGGGCGGGCCTTCGAGGTGGGGAGCAGCATGGAGAGCGTGAGCACGTTCCTCATGCTCCTCGAGGAGGAGGCGCCCGAGCTGGGCGAGCCCTTCCGTCTCCTGCTCCGCGAATTCAACGCCAAGTTCATCGGGAATATGCTCGCGGCGGAGCGCGACCGCGACGTCATCTTCGCCGTGAAGCGCATGACGGAGCGCTTCCTCGGGCTTCAGACCGAGGTCGTGGCGTCGCTGCGCGCCGACCCGCGCGTGCGCAGCTCCGTGAACCGAGGGCGGCCGATCGTGCTCGACAGCGTGCCCGACGCCAACGCCACCGAGATCGCCGGCCTGGCGCGGACCCTGATGACGCAGGACCTGACGCCGATCTATCAGATTCGCGCGGCGGTGAGCCGGGCCCTGTCCACGGCGGACCAGGCCTTCGAGTTCGGTCTGGAGAGCGTGAATCTGGATGCGCCGGCGCCGCCCCCGTTGCCAGCCGAGGCGCAGGCGGGGCCGCTCCGGCCGACGCCCAGCCGCGAGGCGCTCGCCCAGGTGGCCGAGGGTCCGACGGCGAGCTTTCTGGCCGAGCTGGAGCGATTCCAGCGCAGCTCCGCGCGACTCTCGGTCAGTCACTTCGTGCAGGTGCAGCTCGGTGGGCCGTGGCTCATGGGAACGCTCGTGCAGATCAACGCGGCGGGGGCGTGCATCGCGGGGGTGCGCGTGAGTCCGGGGCAGGTGCGTGGGCCGGGAGCCTTCCGGCTGGTGAGCGCGCGCGGCGGAGGAGCGGCGCTACCGGCCGTCTCCGTGGAGCTGCACTCCTACGACGAGTCGACCGGGCGGGTGGTGGTGCGCTTCACCGATCCGCAGCAGGCCAGCTCGCTCGTGGGCTATCTCCGGCAGGCGACACCGTCTTAGAGCGCCGCTACTCGAGCGGGTCGATCGCCTCGAGCTCGCCGAACTCGAGCTCTCCCTTCGCGTCCAGCTTCCCCTGCACCTTGTAGCTCGACGGCTTGCCGTTGCAGTTCAGATCGCCGCGCGCCTCGAGCGTGATGGCGGCGCGCTTTCCGCGGCCGGTGCTCGTGATGCGGTACTGGTAGTAGTGTGGTTCCGTGAGCGCGAAGTCGAGCGCGCGAAAGCTCTGGTGGGCGAAGGCCTCCTTGCCGCCCGGGCACTTCTTCTGGTCGCCCGCGCCGCAGCACGGCTTCTCCGGGGCCCAGCCCGTGGAGGTGGGGAAGGCATACCGCGCCCCCTTCTTCCGGCCGGCGGCGTAATGCGCTGCGGTGGCGCGCTGCAGGCTGGCGAGGGACTCCTTGGCCTCGACGGCCTTCGCGCGACGGAGGTATTTGATGAAGGCTGGGACGGCCACGGCCGCGAGCACGCCGGCTACCGCCATGAGCCCGATCGGTCCCTCGAGCCTCGGCAGCACGTACGAGCTCGTGAGCCGTCCGCCGTTCACCTTCGGCGCGGCCTCCTCGAGAAAGCCTACCGCGTGGTAGTAGCCCAGGATGGCGGCCACTCCTTCGGCGACGTTGGCGCCGTTCGTGGCCGTCTCCATACGCTTGCGCAGCAGCGACTCGGCCATCTTCATGCCGCCTCCGAGGAGCTGCGCGGCCCCGGCCATGCGCTGGGGGTCTCCATCCACGTCCACCTGGAGGCTCGTGCCACGCCGCGATTGGCGGACCCGTAGCAGTGCGAGCTGCAGGCCCAGCTGCTGCGTCACCGCGGCAAGCTCCTTGGCGCTCGGCATGTCCAGCGCCGCGAGGAGCAGCACGTCCGAGGTCAGCTCGCGCCGGACGGCCGCGAGGGTCGTCCCCGCCGCCAGGCCCGGTCGCCGCTTCTGCGAGACGTCGATCCCCTGCTCGACCGCCTCGCGTTCCCCGAGCAAGACGCCCGTCGGTGCGATCGCCGCGACGAGGCCGTCGTCGAGACGCGCCAGGGGGACGCCGCGATGATTCCCGGCGCTCGGGGCCTTCAGCGCGGCGCCCTTGCCGAGCCCGGGGACGCGCGCGATCACGGCGAAGCGTGGCCGCGGCTCGAACGCGACGACGTAGGCCACCAGGCCATCCACCGCCGAGAGGTCCACGCCGACCGCGCGCACGAGATAGCTCGAGAGAGCGGAACGCAGCGCGGCGCCCTGCAAGAGCGAGGTCGTGGGCCCGGCGAGCATGGCGCGATTGAGGACGGCGAGCCCGAGCGCGGACCCGGGAACTCCGTCGAGCAGCGCTTCGTCGGGAGCGGCCGACGGGCTGGGCGGCTCCGCCGGGCGAGCCGCTGCGGCGGGCGGACGCGTCGCGTCGGCCGGGGTCCTGCACCGCGCGCCATCGCCGGGGGTCGCGCAGCCCGCCGCGAGGGCCAGGACCGTCGTGAGGTAGATCGCCTTCTGCATCGCCTTCTCCCTTCTTCTACGCGCCATGGTGCGACTCCCCGCTCGAGGGGTCCGTACCGATGGCGCGCGCACTTCAATCGATCTTCACCGCACAGAGCGAGAAGGGGCAGCCGCCGTTGGTGGTCAGGCTGGCGCGCGATTGCACCTCGTCGTCCGTCGTGCCCCAGGTCCCGTCCGTGCCCGGTCCCCGATAGACGCTCATCGTGCGCGTCTTGGCCTCGCACTGCCACACCGCACGCTGGCGGACCGGATCGTCGTCGGTGCCCCACTTCCCATCGACTCCGGGGGCCGACGAGGCGCGTGACTCGAGGCTCCATTCTCCGGCGGCGCGGGTGGTCGGCACCTTCCGGAAGGCCATCCAGACCCGGTCGTCGGGAGTCGCCCAGCGGCCATCCGCGCCGGGGTCGTCGTAGACGATCTCGATCCGCGACTCGGTGTCCTTCAGGAAGGGCACGAAGTCGGCGTAGACGTGGCGCGCGCCGATCACGTCGTCGGCCGAGCCCCATACGCCGTCGGGCCCCGCCTTGTTGAAGATGGTGCGGTCCGCGCGGCGACCCTGGGCGTCGTAGGAGTAGCTCTCGCGCTGGTTCTGAAGGTCGTCCCCGGTGCCCCAGCGGCCGTCGGCCCCGGGTGCGTGATAGGTTCTCGAACCCGCGCGGCGACCGGCGGTGTCGAAGGTGAACTGCACGAGCGATTCCGTCACGTCGTCCGCCGTGCCGACGCGACCGTCGGGGCCGGGGGTGACGCGGGCGAAGGAGAGCTGCTGCCCTGAGGGTGCGTAGGTGGCGGTCTGGCCGCCGGTGATCGGGTCGTCCGCGGTCCCCCAGAGGCCGTCGCTCCCCGGGCTCGCCGCCTCGGAATAGGAGCAGGCCACGGGGCTCGCATCGGGGGTGGCGCCGCGATCGTGAGCCCAGAGGTCCGCCGCCGGGGAGCCGTCGGTTGCGCCCAGGTCCACCGAGGTCATCGGGGACGAGGCGCATCCCGCAAGCAGCGCGGTCGCGAAGACGAGGACGTGGGCCCGGCGCATGCGGGTTCCATGGCGTATGCGAAGATACATTCGTATTCCTCCCTGGGACCGGCCAGCCGGCCGCAGTATAGACATCGCCCGTGCTATCCTGCTGCGAGAAAGACGCGATATGCGGACGCCGCGACTGGTCATGCTCCTCGTGTTGGCGGGGCCCCTCCTCGGAGCGGGGAGCCTCGGAGCGCGTCCGCGGCTGCACCACCGGCCGTCGCCGAGCGCGCTCGCCGGGCCAGCGGTCCGGGCTCACCGTTCCGTGGCGCCGGTCCTGGACCGCGAGGCCTTTCGCCTCTGGGCGGGGCTCGTCTGGTGGCTCGGGGCGGCGCGGGTTCTCGACGCCGAGGACAGCACGGACGCTTCGCCGCGACCTACCGCGACGCCGCCCGCGACCCCGCCCGTGCCCCCGACGCTGCCCCCGGCGCCGGAGCGCGCGTGCTCGGTCGACGCGGATTGCACCTTGATCGATCCGGCGGAGCCATGTACGTGTCCGCCCTGTGGACAGGCGTGGCGTCGTCCGGTACATCGTGCAGCGGCTCGGGCCTGGGAGCAGCGACGCCAGCGCACCCTCTGTGCGGGGCTCGAATGCTGCAAGAGCCGCGTCTACGGCGAGAGCGCCCGCTGCGTGCAGGGGCAGTGCGCCGTACGGTAGGCCGTAGAGGACCACGTGAGCCGAACCTCCTCTTCCACCGAGTGCGGCGTTAGCCTCGCCTTCGACGAACTCCCCGCCGCTGTGCAGGTGGCCCTCGGGCGCGTGGTCTTCGATCTGATGCGCCGCCAGATGAAGCGGCAGTGGCACCTGCGCGGGATCGACGAGGGGGCACCCTTCCCCTCGGCGGCCGGGAACCGGCGCGAGGCGAAGCGGCTCCCCGTCTTCTCCGAGGACCACGTCGCAGGGACGTTTCAGCTCCGCTCGCTCGGCGGCCCCCTCGACGCGTCGCTGCCGGCACCCTTGCCGCACCGAGTGGCGCTCCGGGATCTGTCGGTCGGTGGCTGCAGCTTCTACTGCGATGCTGCCGGCGCCCCGCCGCGTGGAGCCCTGGTGGGTCTCGAGCTGACCTGCGACGACGAGGTCCTCGTCTTGCGGGGGCGCGTGGCGCGCGTCTGGCCGGCGCGGCGTCCCCGCTGACCGGCGCGGCGCCCGAGAGCTTCGCCCGAGGGTTGCGCCCAACCCGGGGCACGCCGTAGATTCGGCCCCTCCCCAACCGAAGCAGAGGTGCGATGTCTCGACGGAGATGGCAGGTCGCGGTGATGTGTCTCGTGGGGCTGTCAGGCGCTTCCGCCGTCGCCAAGCCCGGTCGCTCGCTGCGCTGCCGGTATCACGGCGCGAACCTCCTCGTGGCCTTCAGCACGACGGAGGCGGGGGAGGCCGCGGTGACCTGGCAAGGGCTCGACCTGGCCGGCAAGAAGGTCGGCGCGCCAGCCTCGCGGCAGGTGCGGACGGTCAAGGGATCGAACCAGATCGCGATCGAGGTTCAGCCGGCGCTCGACCATCAGGTGCGCGTCGAGGAGGGAACGCGGACGCTCCGCGGCGAGTGTCACCGCGACCGCGGGGAGTGGGCGGCCGGGCCGAAGCGCCTCGCTCCGCAGACCGACGCCGACGAGCCCGACGAGGCCGAGCCGCTGCTCGTCGGGCTGGGGGTGAAGCTCGGTGGCAGCTTCTCGGCCACGGTCACCGAGAGCGCGCCGGAGCGACTGGTGGTCGAACGAACCTTCGGCGTGCGCTCGGGCCACGGGATGCGGCCACCCAAGCGCGGGGCGTTCGTCCTCGTGGCGCGCGGCACCCTCGGGCCGGTGAGACTCTCGCTCGCCGAGCGAGTAGGGCCCGGCAAGCTGCACTACTGGGACTACTACCTGGACCTCGACCGCGTCTTCCGGCGGTACGTGATCCCGCTCGAAGCGTTCCGTTATCGGGGACCCGAGAATCGGGCCATGGTCACGGTGCACTCTCTCGCCATCCAGAGCGCCGAGCCGGCGCCTCCGCGCGCGAGCCTCGAGATCGCCGGCCTCGGCCTGAGCGGCCCCGCGCCGCGGCTCGCGGAGCTCACCGCCACCGCCGACGGAGTGAAGGTGAAGGTGCGGGGGGCGCGCCCGAACCTCAAACTGCACCTCTCCTCCGCGTCGGGAGAGGAGGCGCTGGAGGTGCCGAACCACGGTCGCCTCACCTTGAAGCACGGCCGGGCGCAGAAGGCCTGGCTCTGCTACGAGGAGGGCCCGGGGGTGCAGGGCTGCGACCCCCCGGATGCGCCGCGCACCCGCTATGCGGTGCCGGACAAGCCCGGTGGTGCCGTGCTCCTCGACGACTTCTCGACGCGCGCGAGCGTGAACGCGCACCGCCGGCCGCTGAGCGTCTTCGCCTCGAGCTACCAGGTGGAGGCGAACCTGCGCGTGCAGCGCAAACCCGGCGCCCTGCGGCTCGCCTTCGACTTCACCAAGCCCGAGGAGTACGCGGGGTTCATGGCGGACCTGCCGGCGACCGCGCCCGCCTCGGTCAAGACGCTCGAGCTCAAGGTGCGCGGGACGATGCCGCCGGGGTCGGTGACGGTGAGCCTGCGCGACGACAAGGGCCACGAGCCGCGGCTCAGCCTCGGGAGCTACCTGGCGCGGCTCAAGCCCGACTGGTCCACCGCGCGTATTCCTCTGGCCGCCTTTGCGAGCGCCGTCGCGGCGTACGGTGGCAAGGGAGGCCTCGGCGAGCTGCGCCGCCTGGCCCTCGGCGTCTCGGGAGCGGAGCGCATGGCCGGGTGGATCGAGCTCGGCGAGCTGCGCCTGGTCGGCGAGCGGAGCCCGCTCGTGCTCGCGCGCTTCGACGGACCGCGCACGAAGCTCTCCGACCTCGCCGGCTCGATCACCGTCGAGAAGGCCGGGGGAGCGGGGCTCGCGGTCGAGCTCCGCGGCGCCGGCAAGGTGGGGCACGGGCTCAAGCTGACCGCGTCACGCGTGGGGGGGCCCGCGTACGCTCTCGTGGCCGTGGGGCTCGGCCTGCTCGACGCGCGCGGCTACTCGCACCTCGCCTTCTGGGTGCGCGGCGAGAAGGGCGGGGAGACGGCGGACCTCGTGCTGCAGAGCGGTCGGAAGCGCGCCAAGGTGAAGCTGTCCAAGTACGCCTCGGTGACGGGCGACTGGCAGAAGGTTCGCATCCCGCTGAGCGACTTCAAGGCCCCCGGGGTGAGCCTCGCCGGGCTGACGACGGCCGTGATCCTCTTCGGCGATCGCGAGCTCGAGCGCGAGAGCCTCTTCTTCGACGAGCTGACGCTGGAGTGACACCTCCGATGGTTTACGCCGTGCGCGCGAGCAGGTCCCGTGGAGCGTGGTACGCGCTTCGCATCCCGATGGTGCTGGCGACACTGCTCGGCGGCTGCGCGAGCGACGAGGGGCGCCCCGTCCAGCTCTTCCCCCGGGGCTTTCTCTTCGGCACGGCCATCGCCGGATTTCAGGCGGAGATGGGCTGCCCCACGCTCCCGGCCGAGGAGTGCGAGGACCGCGGGTCGGACTGGTACGACTGGGTCTCGACCCCCGAGCTCGTCGCCGACGGCACGACGCACCTCTCCGGGCAGCCGGTCACCGTCGGGCCCGGCCACTGGGAGCTCTACGAGAAGGACTACGAGCTCGCCGCGAAGGGGCTCGGGAACAACGCCATGCGCTCCAGCCTCGAGTGGAGTCGCATCTTCCCGAAGAGCACCGTGGGCGTCGAGGGGCACGAGGCGCTCAAGGCCATCGCCAACCCGAAGGCGCTCGCGCACTACCGACGCATGTTCGACGCCATGCGGGCGCGCGGGCTCACGCCGCTCGTGACGCTCAACCACTACACGCTGCCGCGCTGGATTCACGACGCCGTCGGCTGTCACAAGGACCTCGATACCTGCACCGCGCGCGGCTGGCTGGACGCGCCGACCCTGCTGCGCGAAATCGCCAAGTACTCGGCCTTCGTGGCGCGCGAATTCGGCGATCGCGTAGACCTCTGGGCCACGCTCAACGAACCCCTCGCGGTCGTGCTGGCGGGCTACCTCTTTCCGACGGCGGACCGGACCAATCCGCCCGGCGTGATGATGCGCCCCGTGGAGGCCAAGGCCGTGATCATGGCCATGATCGAGGCCCACGCGCGCATGGTGGACGCCGTGCGCGCCGGCGACACGGTGGACGCCGACGGAGACGGCAAGCCCGCGCAGGTGGGGCTGGTCTACAATCTGACCTCCGTGCGGCCGGCGAATCCGAAGCGCGAGCTGGACATGCGGGGGGCCGAGAGCCTCTATTACCTCTACAACACGGCCTTCCTGAACGCGGTGATCAAGGGAGAGCTCGACGCGGGGCTCGACCGCAAGGTGGTGAAGCGCCCCGACCTCGCGGGCCGCATGGACTACCTCGGCGTGAACTACTACACGCGCATCACGGTGCCGGGGACCGTCGACCCCGTGGTCCCGAAGCTCTCGCCGCTCACGACCTTCAACCCGCTCACCATGCAGGTCTGGGAGGACTACCCGCGCGGGATCTACGAGGCGGCGATGGAGGGGAAGCGCTTCGGCGTGCCGGTGATCGTCACCGAGAACGGCGCCGACGACCCGAGGGACAACGGCCGGGCGCCGAAGTTTCTGGTGGAGCACCTGACCTGGCTGCAGCGGGCGGTGCGCGACGGCGCGGACGTGCGGGGGTACTTCTACTGGACCTTCATGGACAACTACGAATGGAACCACGGGATGGAGATCCGCATGGGGCTCTACGCCGTGGACAAGAACGACCCTAAGAAGGAGCGCCGGCCGCGGCAGGCGGCGGAGATCTACCGGCGCATCGCCAGCGAGGGTCGCATCCCCGACGACCTCGCCGCGCGCTATCCAGCCCCCGAGACGCCCGCGATCCCCGAGACGCCCGCGGTCCTACCGTAGCGACCGAAGCGCCCGCGTCGATCACCGACACGGGGCCCGCGTTGCCCTCTCGATTCGACCCCCACCCCGCCTGCGCCGTCTTCTGCCGACGTTCAGCGGCCCCCTCCCCCCGGTCCCATACTGGCGCCGGAGCGAAGCGGGGTGGGGGTGGTCGAGTCCCCCAGGCCAGGCGGGAGACGAGATCGCATTGCCGCGCCGCGCCCGACGGAAGCTTGCGGCCTCCGCATCAGCACCTCCGCCACCCGCTCGAGGTCGCCGGGCTCTTCGGTGCTGTGCAGTCGCGGGCGGTCGCCGATGTTCTGGCGCACGAGATCTCGCAGGGCCCTGCCTGGCCCGATTGTCACGATGTCGGTCACTCCGAGCTCGAGGAGCGTGTGGAGCGTGCGAGCCCATCGCACGGGACGCACGAGGTGCTCGGCGAGGTTTTCCACGGTCCAGTCGGACTTCAGCGCCGGACGCCCGGTGGCGTTGCGCACGAGCGTGGTGTGCGCCGGCGTGAGGCGAAGGCCCTCCAGGGCGGCTCGCCACTCGTCGAGCGCCGGGTCCATCACCGGGCCCTGCCAGGCCCCGGCGGCGGTCAACCTGCGCGTGGGGAAGCGCTCGCTGACGGCGTGCAGCGCGGGAGCGGACCCGGACAGGAGCCATTCGTGGGGTGCGTTGTGGGCGGCGATGCCGATGACGCCGGCCTGCCGTCCGACGCGGAGCGCGTGCCGCACCTGCGCCGGCGCGCCGAGCGTCGCCAGGCCGCCCGGCGTGCGTCGCGCCTCTCGGGCCATCAGGTGACCGCGGACCGCGGCGAGGTGGATGGCCGCCTCGGCCCGGAGCACTCCGGCAGCCGTCCACGCCGCGAGCTCCCCGAGCGCGTGGCCCGCGACCACCGCCGGGCGCACGCCGTGGGCCAGCAGCTCGCAACACGTCCCGAGCCCCACGGCGATCAGGGTGGGCTGGAAGAGCTCGGCCCTGGCGAGCGAACGCTCCTGACGGAGGACGAGCCGCGGAAGATTCACGCCCGCCGCGCCGGCCGCGATCTCGATCATGGTCTGGATCCAGGGCGAACGCGCGACGATGTCCGGGCGCACCGTCAGTGCATCTCCGGCGTCACCTGGAAAGAGAAACGCGACGGTCACGGCGGGATCCTCGTGGGTTCAGCGGGGCTCGGATCCCTACAGGAGAGCAGGAAGTGTGCCACGGATCACGCCCGGGCCCACGCGAGACACGCGAAACATTCTAGCCGGTTCGGGTCTTGATCGGAGTGCTGCGTAAACCATCAGAGCAAGACTTGCTCGAGAGGCGAGCAAGTCTTGCTCGACACTACGCGGCGTCGGGATCCGCGCCGGGTTCGGCCGGGCGGCCGGGCCCACTGAGCGAGGCGAGCAGCAGCAGCGCCGCGAGGAAGGCGTAGCCGGAGGCCACGAGCCAGTGCAGCCGACCGGGCACGGCGAAGGGCAGGTACAGACCGCCGCTCGGCGTGACGGAGTGCATGAGTCCGCAGGTGGAGGCGAGGGCGCAGAGCAGCAGGAGGAGCGCGGCGGCGCGCAGCCGGCGATCGAGGAGGTGCGCGACGGCGCCGGCCCAGAGCATCGAGGAAATGAAGAAGCCGTGCCCGAGGAGCTGGATCGCCCGATAGGTCTCCTGGGCCTCGCCGGGGGGCAGCGCGTCGCCTCGGACGCCGAAGCGCTCGAGTTGGATGCGCACCAGCTCCGCGAGCGCCGGGAGACAGGCGAGCACGATGGCCGGCGCGTGCCGCCTCGGCGTGGCGTGAAAGGCCTGCACCACGATCTCGACGCCGATGAAGAGCAGGACGGGCATCACGGCGGCCATCGGGACCGCCGAGACGAGAAAGGGGACGAGACCCACGGCGGCGCCGAGGCCGGTGAAGAGCCCCGTGAAGAGGGTATAGGCGGCGCGGCCTCCCATCGCCTTGTAGGCCGGGTGCCCGATGTACGGCGTGGACTGGGCCACTCCGCCGAAGAGCGCGGCCACGAGGGTCGCTCCGGCCTCGACGAGCAGGATGTCGCGCGTGTTGTAGTCGTCGCCCGCTACGCGCGCGGTCTCGGTGACGTTGATGCCGCCGACGATGGTGAGGAGCCCGAAGGGGATGGCCACGGGGAGGTAGTGGAGCGCCTGTGAGAGGCCGGCGACGAAGCCGAGCGTCGGGAGGGGGGGCGAAAGGTGGAGCTCGAGCTTGGGCACGACGAAGTGCGCGCCGAGGAGCCCGGTGGGACCGAGGAGGTAGTAGAGCGCGGTGCCGACGAGGACAGCGGCGAAGGCCCCCGGGAAGTTGCCCGGCAGCCGCCGGCGCCCGATGAGGGCGTAGACCACCAGGCCGAGCGCGATGAGGCCCACGAGCGGCGCGCCGAAGATCGAGAGGAGCGGAAGGAAGGCGAGGAGCGCGAGCCCCACGGCGCCGATGGAGCCGAGGAGCGCCGCCTGCGGCAGGTTTCGCTGCACCCAGGGGCCGAAGAAGGCCAGCGTGACCTTCACGAGCCCCATCAGGAAGAGAGTGGCCATCCCGACGTGCCAGGCCACCTCGGGGCTGCCGCTGGCCTTGTAGACGGGGCCGAGGACCACGAAGGCGATGCCGATGGTGCTCGGCGTGTCGAGCCCGAGCGGCATGGCGGTCACGTCGTGCCGTCCGGTGCGGCGCGCGAGGCGAAAAGCCATCCAGGTATAGAGGAGGTCCCCGACCATCACGCCGAGAGCCGTGCCCGGCACCATCTTCGTCAGGATGAAGGAAAGGGGGAAGCCGAAGACGCCGGCCAGGATCCCCGCGAGCACGACCAGGTTGTGCAGGTTGTCGAGGAAGAGCCCCGAGAAGGCGTTGAGGTCCCCCCAGGTGGCCCACTGGTAGCGGAAGGGGGCTTCACCCGTGGCCGCGTCGGGGTTTGCCATGCCGCGACCTTAGCACGGCGGCCCGTCGCATCCGCGCGCGAATCAGGCTAGGCTCGGCCCTCGAACGCGACAGGAGCATTCCCTTCATGGCGGTACTTCGTCCCTTCCGCGGCGTTCGGTACGACCGGGCGCAGCACCCCGACCCGGGTCTGGTGCTGACCCAGCCCTACGACCGCATCTCGAAGGAGCTGCAGGCGACCTATTACGCGCGTCACCCGCACTGCTTCGTGCGGCTGATCCTCGGCCAGAGCGCGCCCACCGACGGGGACGGCGAGAACGTCTACACGCGGGCGCGCGCGACCTACCGCGAATGGCTCGCCCGCGGGGTTCTCGTCCCCGAGCCCGAGCCGGCGCTCTACGTCTACCACCAGACCTTCCGCCTCCCCGACGGGAGCGAGCGTACGCGGCGGGCGGTGCTGGGGGCGTTCGAGCTCTCCTCCTTCGAGGAGGGGCTCGTCCTGCCGCACGAGCGCACGTTGAGCGGCCCCAAGGAGGATCGGTTGAAGCTCCTCCGTGCGACGACCGTGAGCCTCGAGCCCGTCTTCCTGCTCTACCCCGACCCCGAGCGCCGGGTGGCCTCGCTCCTCGACGCGGCGATCGCCGGGAAGCCGCCCGTCGCCGACGGGCACGAGCTTTACGAGGCGGCGGTGCGCCAGGAGCTCTGGGTCGTCACCGAGCGCGAGGTGCTGGCTGCCGTGGCGGCCGAGCTCTCCCCCAAGCGAGGGCTCATCATCGCCGACGGGCACCACCGCTACGAGACGGCGCTGACCTATCGCGACGAGCGGCGCGCGGCGATGGGTTCATCGACGGCGCCGGGGCCCCACGACGTGGCCTTGGCGGCGCTCGTGGGGATGGAGGACCCGGGGCTGGCCATCCTGCCCACGCACCGGCTAGTGCACGGGCTGACCGGGCTCGAGGGGTCGGAGCTCGTGCGGCGCGGCGAGCCGTGGTTTGCGATCACCGCGCTGGCGAGCCGGCGCGAGCTCGAGACGCGGCTTGCGGCGCTTTCCGAGACGGAGCAGGGCTTCGGCGTCGTGGCCCGCGAGGGGCAGTGGCTCTTTTGCCTGAAGAGCGAGCAGACCATGGCCGAGCTCGTCGCGGAACGGGCTCCCGCGTGGCGCAGCCTGGAGGTCAGCGTGCTGCACGAGCTCGTGCTCGAGCGGCTTCTCGGGCTGACCAAGGAGTCGATCACGCGGCAGGAGAACCTGCGCTACCTGCGCGAGCTCGACGCCGGCTACACGGCGCTCGACAATGGCGGGGGCCAGCTGCTCTTTACCTTGCGGCCCACGCGCATGGCCCAGGTGGCTGCCTGCGCCGCGGCGGGCGAGAAGATGCCGCAGAAGTCGACGGACTTCTATCCGAAGCTGGCGAGCGGCCTCGTCGCGCTCCCTCTCGATGCGGCGTATCTGGGGTAGCACGCGCCCGTCGGGAGCGGGCCCGGGCTACTTCACGCGCTCGTCGTTGAGGTAGATCTCCGTTTCCATCGCCACCGTCGGGGCCAGAGTGGCGCGCACCCCGCAGTACTTCTCCTCGGAGAGCTGCACGGCGCGCTGGACCTTTTCGACGGGCAGGTCCTTGCCCCAGAGGTGGTAGCGCACGACGATCTTGGTGAACTTCTTCGGATGCTCGTCGGGGAGCACGCTGTCGAGCGTCACCTCGAGGCGCTCGAGCGGCACGCGCATCTTGTTCAGGATGGCCACCACGTCCATCGCGGTGCAGCCGCCGAGCGACACCAGCGTGAGCCCCTTCGGGCGCGGTCCCCGGTTCTGCCCGCCGAACTCCTCGTCGGCGTCGAGCAGCAAGGTGTGTCCGTCGAGCTCCGCGGCGAAGGCCATACCGTCTCGCCACACGACTTTGGATGCGATCTCCATGGTCCAGTCCTACGCGTCCTTTCCGGGTGCGGGGCCGTCCGCGAAGAGTCGCCTGAGTCGGCCCATCATGCCACCGTCTTGTGAGGCGCCGAGGGCGCGCTCGGCGAGGAGCGTGAGCCGTCCCTCGTCGAGGAGCCCGACCGCTCCGTCGGTCACGTCGCGGCCCTGCATGACCACGACCGTCGGGATGGAGCGGATGCGGAAAGCTCCGGCGAGCTCGGGAAGCTCCTCGGTGTTCACCTTGAGGAAGCGGACCCGGCCCGCGAAGCGTGCGGCCACGCGTTCGAAGACGGGGCCCATCATGCGGCACGGGCCACACCAGGGGGCCCAGAAGTCGATGATGATCGGTTCGGGCTGCTCGAGGTACTTCTCGAAGGCGGCCACCGAGGTGACGTGGATCGGGGCGCCCGGCTGACTCGCCTGGGGGGATCGGCTGTTCGTAGTGCTGCTGGACATGGTTCGCTCGCTCCTTCCGGGCCGGGGGCCGGCCCGCTCGTTACCGCCTCTTCCCTCGGTCTGAGCCAGGTCGGGGCGAAACGGTGCAGAAAATGGGAGGAGCGCTGGCGGGGCGGAGCTATCGGGCGGTCGGGCGCGCGGCGAGCTTCTCCAGGTGCTCGGCCACGAAGCGGCGGAGCTGCTCGGGACCCAGGGGTTTTTCCAGCCACGGCCGGCGGGATTCCTCGAGGAACTGGCGGGCGCGGGGGGTGAAGGCGCCGCCGGTGATGAAGAGCATCCGTTCGGCCAGCTCGGGGGCGCGGGCCAGGAGCTCCTGGTAGAGATCAATGCCGGACATCTGCGGCAACATCAGATCGCAGAGGATGAGGTCGTAGCGCTTGCCTTCGGCGAGGTGCCGCAGGGCGGCCTGCGCGGTGGTCACGCTCTCCACCTCGTGCAGGTCCCGCAGGGTGCGCTCGAGGGACTGCGCCACGAGCGGTTCGTCGTCCACGATCAGGACCCGACTCCGGGGAGCACGGCGACGTGAGGGCTCCGCGTCGGCCGTGGCCTCCGTCGCTTCCACCGGCTCCAGGGCGGCCGGGAGCAGGACCCGGAAACAGCTCCCGCGACCGAGCTGGCTCTCGACCTCGATCTGTCCGCCCATGGCTTGCACCAGCCCCTGGCAGATGCTCAGCCCGAGCCCGGTCCCCTGTCCCATCGGCTTGGTGGTGAAGAAAGGATCGAAGATGCGAGCCAGGTGCTCGGGCGCGATGCCGGCCCCCGTGTCGTGGACCTCGATCGCTACCTGGGCTACCTGACTCGCCCGAAGCGAGGTTCGCACCCGGATGCAGTGGTCGTCGCTCCGGTCCTCGGGGATGGCCTGGGCCGCGTTGACGAGCAGGTTCAGGAAGACCTGGCCCAGGCGGGACTCGTTGGCCAGCACGGGGGGCGTGGGAGAGATCTCCTGCACCAGGCGCGCGCGGTGGCGGATCTCGGTCCAGGCCATGTTGATCGCCGAGGCGAGCACGCGCTCGACGTGCACGGGGGCCCGGACCTCCTGGTCCGAGCGGGCGAAGGTCTTGAGGTCGCGCACGATGGTCCGCACGCGCTCGGCTCCCTCCTGGGCTTCGCGGAGCGCCCCCTCGACCTCAGCGATCCAGGTCGCGTCCTCGTGGAGTCGGGGGGCCGTCGGCCGTGCGGCATCCGGCGCGTCGGCGGAGCCTCGCCCGAGCTCGGCGAAGAGCCGCCGAAGCTGCTCGCCGAGGAAGCCGAGGTTGCCGAGGACGTAGCAGAGGGGATTGTTGATCTCGTGCCCCACGCCGGCGGCCATCGTCCCCACCGCGATCATGCGGTCCATCTGCATCATCTTGGCCGCGAGCTGACGCCGGGCGCCGAGGTCGCGCGCCACGCCCGCCACCGCCGGCTGACCGTCGAAGATCACCGGCAGGGTGGTGATCTCCACGTCCACCGTGCTCCCGTCGCGGCGAACCCAGCGGCGCTCGACGGCGGGCTGCGTCGTGGGCTGCTCCTCGAGCTGGCGCAGGTAGTGCGCCATCGGTTCGCGCTCGTCGGGGACGGCGAGCAGCACGGCCGGCTGCCCGAGCAGAGCCTCGGGCTTCTCGTGGCCGAGGAGCGCGAGCAGACTCGGGTTGACGTAGACGAAGCGCCCCTGCCGGACCACGGCCACCGCGTCCGGCGAGTGCTCGATGAGCGCGCGGAAGCTCGCCTCCGACCGGCGCAGCGCCTCCTCCGAGGCGTGGCGCGCCGAGACGTCGCGAAGGACGGCCGTATAGCCGAGCTGCTCTCCTTCGCCGTGCAGGCTGACGGCGCACTCCGCCGGGAAGGAGGTGCCGTCCTTGCGCCGGCCGTGGACGGCTCGCACGCCGCACATCGCCTCCGGCGACTCCCCGGCGCCCCGGACCGCGGAGGCGTGCCGGGCGCGCTCCGCCTCGGGGAGGAGCAGCTCGAGCGGTCTGCCCCAGACCTCCTCGCGACGCCAGCCGAACATCTGCTCGGCGGCGCGGTTGAAGTAGGTGATGAGGCCGCGTTCGTTGGTGAGCACGATCCCGTCGCTCGCGCTCTCCACCACCCTGTGGAAACGCTCTTCCGAGGCGCGGGCCGTCGCCGCGAGTCGCTCCTCCTCCGAGAGATCCTCGACCACGACCAGCAGGCGCTCGACCTGTTCTGCGGCCAGCGGCTCGACCGCCGTGATGGCCACGCGCACCGGTCGCGGCGCCGGGACGCCGCCACCCGCGGCGGTGAAGAGCAGGCCCGAGGCCGGACGCCCCGAGCCGAGCGCGGCCTCGAGGTGCGGCGCGAGCTCCGGGATCCCGAGGACCTCCATCACCGAGGCGCCCACGATGCTCGGGCGGGGCTCCTCGCGCGGGCCGAGCAAGGGGCGGTTGGCGGCGAGCACCCGCAGCCCGGCGTCGGCCAGGACGAGGCCTGCCGGGACGCTGGCCACGATGAGGTCGTTCAGGCGCTTCAGGTCGTGGATGTGTCCGACGTGGGCCGCCTCGTAGGTCTCGAGGGCGAGGGTCATGTCGAGGAAGGCCACCTTGACGAAGGCGTTCAGGATCGGGATCGCGCGCTCCCAGTCCCCCCCGGTGAGGCCCTCGAGCTCCTCGACGACCAGCCGTACGTAGAGGGCGTAGGTGCCGAGATACCAGGAGGGCTTCACGCCGAGGCGGAAGTGCGTCTCCCCGATGCGCTGTCGGTCTTTCGCGTAGGCCTCGTCGTAGGTTCCCTCGAAGAGCGAGTCGAAGTAGCGCCCCTGGCGCTGCCGCAGCGTCGCGAGGTCGGTGCGCTCGAGCAGCGGCCGGGTCTCGGGAGACGCGAGGAGCCGTTCGTAGAGACGGTCCACGATCCGCGGGCGCACGCGAGCCATCGCCTCGGAGAGGTCGCGCAGGAGGCGCGCGTCCCGCTCACCGAGCTCGAGGAACGCCTTGCGCGCCGTGAGACTCGGCGACTCCGGAGCGGGCGCGCCATGCGTCGTGGAGCTGGTCATGCGTGAGGCGAGAGTCTCCCACGCGACCGGGAGGCCGGCGCCTGTCTCGCGAGGCACGCGGCCTGTCTCGCCAGGCAGCGCGACGCGCCTCCGACGGGCGCAAAGTGGGAAAACGGGTCAGTATGTGCCTATTCGCGGAGGATCAGCGGCGCATGAGCGAGCTCAGGTGTTCGTAGGCGCGCTTGGCGAAGATGCTCACCGGGTCGATGGTGATGCACTCCTGCAGCCACTCGCGGCCGAGAGCCACGTCGCCGCGCTCGATCGCCGCGACCCCGAGGTAGAAGAGTGCGTGGAGCCGATAGAGGGCGGCCGAGCCCGAGAACTCGAGCCCGCGCTCGCCGTCGTGCGCGTGCCGGGTCAGCTCGAGCACCTGCTGCAGGTCCTCGAGCCCCATGCGATGCGCGTCGAGCTCGCGGGGGAGCACGGCGAGGACGCGCCCCCGCGCGATGAGCGTCTCGAGCTCCTCGCGTTCGTCGGGGAAGGGGAGCTTGCGCGACTGCACGGCCTCGGCGAGCGCGCTCTGCAGCACCTCGGTGGCGTTCGCGAGGCCCGTCGTGGCGACGGCGTGCATGGCCAGCACCACGCCGTAGAAGGTGCGGCAGCGCGGTGACTCGGGGGCGAGCTCCACGGCGCGGCGGCACGACGCCACCGCGGGGAGGAGCCGCCCCGCGAGGGCCTGCGTCAGCCCGAGGTAGCACGCGGCCTCGGCGAAGCGGGGCCGGCGCTTCAGGCTCTCCTGGCACCAGCGCGCGGCCTCGTCGTAGTGACCGAGCCCGAGGAGCAGCCGCCCGAGCGTGAGCAGGGCGACGGGGTCCTCGGGTTGCGCCGCGACCTGGCGGCGCGCGTGCTCGAGCTCGGTGTCGAGGCCGTAGCGCTCGATGAAGAGCGGGCTCGGCACGTAGATCGCGTCGGCGGCGAAGGAGCGCGCCCGCGGGGCCACCTCGGAGAGCGCGCGCAGAGCCGCGGCCACCTCGGAGCCGCGCAGGGCCACCACCAGCTCGCCGACGCGCGAGAAGCGTTCGCGCACGTAGTGGTCCACCGACGGGCGCGACCCCGACGCGGTGAGCACCTCCACCGAGAGCGCGGCCACCTCGGCCTTTCCGATCTCGCGGGAGAGCTGCGCGAGGTGCACGACGTGCGCCTCGTCGAGGCCGAGCTGCTTGAGCTCGAGCGCGGCGCCGAGGACCGAGAGCGCCTCGGGCTCGTAACGCTCTTCGAGGTCGCCGGCGATGCGGGCGAGGAGCCCGAGTTCGGTGAAGGCCTTCACCTCGTCCTCGGTGCAGTTGGCGCGCGAGGCGAGCTCGGTGGCGGAGAAGGGCTCGGCCGAGAGGGAGCGGGGGGCGAGGTCCGCCGGCGCCGGCCGTCCGGAGAGCTCCGCCTGCACGCGCTGCGGATCGTAGGCCGCGGACTGCAGGCGATGCCGGATGGCGTCGAGGGAGAGCCCCTCCTCGCTGCGGAGCCGCCGCACCAGCTGGAGCAGGGCCAGGTGCCGGTCGGAGTAGCGGGCGTTGCGCGTCCCCGCCCCGTCCGCCGGGGGCGGAAGGAGTCCTTCCCGCAGGTAGTAATGGATCGTCTGCCGGTGCACGCCCGAAAGCCGCACGAGCTGACTCATCGAAAATATTTGCATCTTATGTATTGCTAATCTATACAACCTTGTCTAAAAGAACCATACATCAGCCCCCTGACCAAAGGATCCCACACCATGGCCGACAATCCAACATCTGGGACGCCCGGCGCCGAGGCGCTCAGGACCCTCCGCCAGAAGGTGGAGGAGGTGAGCCTCGAGATCCTCTCGCTGCTCAACCGCCGAGCCGGGATCGCCCTCGACATCGCGCGGCACAAGCACCAGGCGGGCCTGCCGATCCGCGACGCGCACCGGGAAGCGCAGCTCCTCGGGCAGCTCGCGGTCGCGAACCAGGGGCCGCTCGACGAGCCCACCGTGAAGGCGCTCTTTCGCTCGATCCTGGACGCCTCGGTGGCCACGATGTCCGGGGACACGCAGAAGGCGCTCAAGGTCTCGAGCGCCTCGGGCCCCCGGGTGGTGGTCGACGTGCGCGGGCAGCGCGTGGGGGACGGCGGGCGGCTCTACATCGCCGGGCCCTGCTCGGTCGAGAGCGAGGAGCAGCTCGAGCTCGCGGCTCGCGGCCTGGCGGCGCGCGGGGTGAAGTTCTTCCGCGCCGGCGCGTACAAGCCGCGGACCTCGCCCTACGCCTTCCAGGGCCTCGGCGAGGAGGGGCTCCGGCTCCTCGCGCAGGTGGCGCGGCGCTACGGGCTCGTGACGGTGAGCGAGGCCACGAGCCTCTCGAACCTGCCGGTGGTGGCCGAGTACGTGGACGTGATCCAGATCGGCGCGCGCAACATGTACAACTACGACCTGCTGCGCGAGGTCGGGCGCATCGACAAGCCGGTGCTCCTCAAGCGGGCCTTCAGCGCGACGATCGACGAGTGGCTCTGCGCGGCCGAGTACGTGGCGCTCGGGGGCAACGAGCGGATCATCCTGTGCGAGCGCGGGGTGCGGGCCTTCGGCCAGGAGACGCGCGCCACGCTCGACCTGTCGGCCGTGCCGCTGCTCCTGCAGCAGTCGCGCCTGCCGGTGGTGGTGGACGTGAGCCACGCGGCGGGGCGACGGGACATCCTCGCGCCGCTCACCACGGCGGCCTTCGCCGTCGGGGCCCACGCGGTGATGCTGGAGGTCCACCCGGACCCCGACGTCGCCCTCTCCGACGCGCAGCAGCAGCTTTCTCTAGGGGACTTCGAGCGCCTGCAGCGAGAGGTGCTCGATCAGCTTTCGCATACCGCGCGCGCCCTCGGGTCCCGCGCCTAAATCGGAGGAGACGATGCGACTGAGTGTGGCCTGCAACTTCGACGAGGCGCTGATCGACGGCCTCAAGGGATATCCGATCCAGGAGGTCTACGGGAAGGTGACGCAGGACTACGCCGGCGGCGGTCGTCCGAGCTTCTACCTGCCTCCCGCGAACAAGCAGACCGTGGAACGCTTCGTGAAGAAGGTCCACGGCATGGGGATCCAGTTCAATTACCTGATGAACGCCTCGTGCATGGGGAACCGCGAGTACACGCGCGAGGGGCAGACGGAGATCCGCAAGACGCTCGACTGGGTGAGCGAGGCGGGCTGCGACAGCGTGACCGTCGGGCAGATCTATCTGCTGCAGATGATCAAGCGCTGCTACCCGAACCTGCGCGTTCGCATCAGCTCGCACCGCTTCACCGACAGCGTGCGCAAGGCGCGCTTCTGGGAGGACCACGGCGCGGACTGCATCGTGCTCAACGAGACGGCCTTCTATCGCGAGTTCGAGGCGCTGCGCACGATCCGCGAGTCGGTGAAGTGCGACCTGCAGCTCATCGCCAACAACTCGTGCCGGACGGACTGCGCGATCGCCGGGACGCACGCCTCGAGCCTGAGCCACGCCTCGCAGCACGGTAAGGGCCAGAAGAAGAGCTACCCGCTCGACTACCACATGCTCTTCTGCCTCGATTACCGGCTGCGCGAGCCGGTGAACTACGTGCGCGCCAACTGGATCCGCCCCGAGGACATGCACCACTACGAGGCGATGGGCTACGACTACTTCAAGATCGTCGAGCGCAACACGCCGACCCCGGTGCTGCTCAACCGCGTGCAGGCCTACGCCAACCGTCGCTACGACGGGAACTTCTTCGACATGGTGCTGCCCTTCCAGTACCCCGAGTCGTCGTACACGACGCAGGCGCAGCGGGACGCGTACAGCCTGAAGCGCGCGGTGAAGTACTTCTTCAAGCCGGGGCAGGTGAACGTGGCCAAGATGCCGAAGCTGATGACGCTCGGCAAGCAGATGGGGCTGCTCTACCCGATGCCCGATGGCCAGCAGCCGCTCTATCTCGATAACCGCAAGATGGACGGCTTCATCGACCGCTTCCTGAAGGAGTCGTGCATCGACGTCGACTGCGAGAAGTGCCGCTACTGCCACGATTTCGCCGACCGGGCGCTCACCATCGAGCCCAGCTACCGGCGGAAGGTTCTCGCCACGTATCGCGACATCTTCGAGGACATGCACACCGGCAAGTTCTGGCTGATGAAGCCGGGCGACGTGGTGGAGGCTGCGCAGCGGCTGGTGGAGGTGGCGAAGACCACGCTCGAGGAGTGGCGCGCGAAGCGTTCGGCCACGACCGCAAAGCAGGGCGCGGCGGGGGGCGCAGGCCTCCGTTCGGCGGCGCCCTCCTCGACGACGAACGCCGCTCCGGGCGGCGCTGCGATGAGCCAGACCGACGACCTCTCGACGCTGGCCGAGTCGGCGCTGGCGCGGAAGCTGCGGGCCAAGGCCACCGCGGAGAGCCTCCCCTCCTGCCCGATGGACGAGTAGTCGCCGGACGCTCCCTGCGCCGTGCTGGCGCCCACCTCGCGCTCCGTGCGAGCCCTTCCCTCCCCTCCGGTCGGTCCCTTTCGTTTGCGCTGGGGCGCAGTCGCGTGCTAACCGAAAGGTCGTCGACCAACCTGGCGCGTCGCGGCGAAGGGCCAAAGCCCCTCGGAGGGCCCAGACCTGTGGCGACGTTGCATCTGAGGTAGACTAAATCGGCCGATGCCCCTCCTCAGTCCCGGGCAGCAGATCGCGCGGTACACCATCCTGGGCAAGCTCGCCACCGGGGGGATGTCCGAGCTCTACATCGCCCGGCAGACGGGCCCTTCGGGCTTTGCGAAGACCCTCGTCCTGAAGGTCATCCTGCCCAACCTGGCCGACGACCAGCAGTTCATCGACATGTTCCACAACGAGGCGAAGCTCGCCGCCATGCTGAACCACCCCAACGTGGTCCAGATCTTCGACTTCGGCATGGACGACGAGATCCACTACATGGCGATGGAGTACATCGAGGGGCGGAACCTCGGGGTCATCGCCCGCGTGGCCGAGGAGCAGAGGAAGGCCATCCCGGTCCCCATCGCGCTGCGCATGGTGGCCGACGCGTGCGGCGCGCTCGAATACGCTCATAGCCTGAGGGACACCGACGGGCACCCGCTCGAGATCATCCACCGCGACGTCTCGCTCGAGAACGTGCTCGTGACCTACGCGGGGCAGGTCAAGCTGGTGGACTTCGGCATCGCCAAGGCCCGCAACGTCAACAGCAACACCAGCACGGGGACGCTCAAGGGCAAGTACAACTACATGTCCCCGGAGATGATCGAGGGCAAGCCGGTCGACCGACGGGCCGACCTCTTCGCCATGGGGGTCGTGCTCTACCGCCTGCTCTGCGGGTGCTTGCCTTTCGACGGAGACAACTACGGCCAGCTCATCCACCGCATTGCCTACGACGATCCGACCCTGCCGCGCCAGCTCGTGCCGTCGCTTCCGGAGGTGCTGGAGCGCGTCGTGATGCGGGCGCTCACGAAGGAGCGGAGCCTGCGCTATCAACACGCGGGCGAGATCCAGTCGGACCTCGAGGCCTACATGGTGCAGACCGGGAGCACCGTGCTGCCCTACCACCTGGCGCAGTACATGGCCGACCTCTTCCCGCCGGGGCCCGAGCGCGACCCCGAGGTGGCGCGGCTGCTCTCGGGAGGCGTCTCGACGCCGCGCAACCCGTCGGTGCAGCGCGAGACGCGGACCGGTCCGACGACGCCGTCCGCGCGTGGCGTTCGGGCGCTCGGGTCGGGCGAGGTGCGGCACGTACCGTCGACGCGGACGGGACCGGCGACCCCCACCGCGTCGAGCCGCGGCATCTATCCCCCGCGGCTCGAGGAGAGCGAGGAGCGCTACCTCGAGGAGAGCGGCGACCGCTCGGTCGACGAGAGCGGCGACCGCTCGATCGACGAGAGCGCGGATCGCTCGGTGGACGACTTCTACGAGCCGTTCGACCCGCTTCGGGACTCGCAGGATCTTCCCGTTTCGGGGGACCTCGGGCGCATCACGCACGAGCGGGCGCTCGCGGACACGCAGCTCCAGACCTCGTCGCCGGGGCGCTACTCGGCTCCGAGCGCCAGGGCCTACGACACCGGGCGCGAGACGATCGACCTCGCCGGAGCGGAGGTGCAGTACCCGATGTCGCGGGGGTCCTCGCACCCCGGGCAGGCGGCCCGGTCGGTTCCGGCGAGCTACGCGGGAGCGCAGGCCTCGGCCTCGCAGGTGCGGCGGCAGGCGCAGCCCTTCGCGGCGCCCCGGCGCTCGCGCCTCTGGTCGGTCTTGCTCTTCGGCATCGCGGCCGTCGTGCTGGTCTTCGCCGCGGCCCTGACCTATCGCGTGCTGCTCAAGCCCGCCGACGGTGGGGCCACCGGCGTGGCGCTGCAGGTGGGAGGAGCCGACCTGGGTCCGGGGCCCGGCGTCGTGGCCGTCCGGCGGGATTCCGGGGTGCTGCCGCCGGACGTGGGAAGCGGACCTGCCGACGTGGGGGTCGTCGCCGACCTGCGCGCGAGCGACCCGGTGACCGAGCCGGGGGACGACAGCCTCGACGACCCGGGACCCTCGGCGGGCTCGACGAAGCGCCCCCACGCGGGCGCGCGGCGGGGGCTGCTCTCGGTGAGCGCCCCGGGCCCCGGGACGGTGCTCGTGGATGGGCGCGAGGTCGGAGAGCTTCCGCTCCGGCGGCTCTCGCTCGGCAAGGGCGGACACCGCCTCGAGGTCCGCAGCCCCACGCTGGGCTATACGATCCGGCGCCGGGTGCATGTCTCCGGCGGAGGGCACGCCAAGGTCGAGCTCAAGCCCCAGCGGGGGCGACTCATGATCCGCGTGCAGCCGTGGGCCACGGTCTCCCTCGACGGGCGCTCGCTCGGCACGACCCCCATCGAGCCGGTCTCGGTGATGGAGGGGCCGCATACGCTGGTCCTGCGCAACAGCGAGCTCGGCGTGACGCGCAAGAAGATCGTATGGGTGAAGCCGGGTGCGGTGACCGAGGCGAAGTATCGCCTGCCGTGATCAACGAGTGAGCAAGCCGATCTCGTCCCAGCGCAGGCGGCGAACCTTCAGGTAGAGGGCCACGCCGAGGGCGAAGATGTAGAGCAGGGCGGCGAGCCAGCAGCCGTAGACCCCCCAGCCGAAGCGCAGGCGCAAGAGCAATAGGAGCGGGAAGAAGACCGCCCAGGCGGAGAGGGTGCTCACGAGCATCGGGTAGCGGGTATTGCCGGCGCCACGCAGGATGCCGGAGCTGGTCACGCCGATGGCGTCGAAGAGCTGAAAGCCCGCGGCGAAGAGGAAGAGGTCGTGCGCCGTCGAGACCACGAGGGGATCGCGGTTGAAGGCCCGCGCGATGAGGCTGCCGAAGCAGAGAAAGATGAGGCCCATCGTCCCCATGTAGGCCGTGGCGATGCGCAGCACGAGGACGCCGGTGCGGCGCGCGAGGGCGGGGGCGCGCGCGCCGAGGTGCTGCCCGACGAGGGTCGTGGCGGCGACGGAGAGGGCCATCCCCGGCAGGTACGAGAAGAGCACGACCTGGACCACCACGTTGTGCGCCGCGAGCACCGCGTCGCCCGAGCGCGAGACGAAGCCGGTGAAGATGGTCCAGATGAGGCTGTCTTGCAGCCAGCCGGCGCCGATCGGAGAACCCACCTTGAGGAGCTCGAGGAGCGCGCGGCGGTCGAGCGTGCGCGGCCAGCCGAGACCGTAGGTCCGGCGTAGCGCGGACCGGAGGGTCAGCGCGCCGAGGACGGTGGCCTGCAGGGTGATGGCCACGACGGTGGCGTAGGCCGCACCGTTGGCGCCGAGGGGCGGAATCCCGAGGCCGCCGAAGACGAGCCAGTAGTCGAGGACTACGTTGAGGAGCACGGCTCCGATGGCCACGAGCATGGGGGTGCGCGTGTCGCCGATGCCGCGCAGGAAGCTGACGAAGCAGATCTCGGCGAGCGTCGCCGGGGCGCCGAAGAGGCGGATGCGGATGTAGGCGCCGGCGATGGGGGTGACCGACGGGTCGGTGCCGAGGAGCCGGAGGAGTCCATCCACGGCCGGGGTGACGGCCAGCGCGAGGAGCGAGAAGCCGGCGGCGAGGAGCAGGCCGAGCCAGAGGTAGCCCCCGCAGCGCGCGTACTCGCGCGCGCCGTAGAGCTGCGCCACGTAGGTATTGATCACCGAGAGCGTGCCGATGAAGAGGGAGAGCAGGGTCCACGATAGGACGGCGCCGAGGCCGAGCGCGGCCTGCGCGGCGTTGCCCACCCAGCCCATATAGAAGGTGTCGGTGATGCCCATGAGGTTGTGGGCCAGCATCGAGAGCACGACGGGGAGCGCGAGGCGCAGGACGCCGCGCGCGTCGCTCGGGATGCGGAGCTCGGGGGCAGCGGAGGGATCGTGCGAAGGCATGGGCGGTGGACGGGTCGCTGGAGCGGGAGGGCCGCCTTCAGCGTTCAGCGGGGCCTTGCGTGGCCCGCAGCCGGAGAGGATAGTAGGGCCGCGTGACGCTGTCCTCTGAGAAAATCCGGGTGCGGACGACGAGAGAGTGCGAGGGGCTGCTCCCCGCGGTGGCCGGGCTCGCCTTCCGCGGACGCGTGCTGCGCGAGGTGGCGGAGCAGTACGGCACGCCGTCGGTGCTGCTCTCGGGGCCGCGCGTGGCGAAGAACGCGCAGGCGCTGCGGGAGGCGCTCGTGGGGCACGGGCGCGGCTTCTTCTCGAGCAAGGCCTGCTACGTGGGGCGGGTCCAGCAGACGGTCGTGCGCGAGGGGCTGGGGCTCGAGGTCTGCTCGGGGGGAGAGCTCCTGCTCGCGCTGCGCAGCGGGGTGGCCCCCGCCGAGATCTGCTGGAATGCGGTCGCGCTGAGCGACGAAGAGCTCGGGTTGCTCGTGGCGCACGACGTGGGCCTCGTGGGGCTCAACACGCGGGCGGACCTCGAGCGGGTGGCGCGCGCCCACGCTGCGGCGGGACGGAAGCGGCCCATCTTCTTGCGCGTGCATCCGGGCACGGCGCGAGGCTATCTCGAACGCGACGGGCGTCTCGGCTTCGACCTCGAGAGCGGAGAGGCCCTGGAGGCGGCGCGGCTCGTCGCCGCGCGGCCGTCGCTCGAGCTCGTGGGGCTGCACGGGCACTGCCTGGCCGGTCGCACGAGCCCGACCGACCACGTCGTGGTGGGGAAGGAGCTCGGGGCCTTCGCGCGAGCGCTGCACGAGGCGTTCGGGATGAAGGTGCGGCAGCTGAACCTCGGGGGTGGGCTGGCGGCGGCCTCGGCGCTCGAGCGCGCGGGATGGCCGATCGCGGCGTTCGTCGACACCCTGGCGCAGGAGCTGCGGTCGCTGCTCCCCTGGCCCGTGGAGCTCGTGCTCGAGCCGGGGCGCTACGTGGTGGAGGACGCGGCGGTGGCGCTCTGTCGCGTGCTCGGCGAGCGTCGCGCGGGGGAGGCGCGGTGGGCCATCGTGGATCTGGCCTGCAACTACCTCCAGCCCTTCGGCGGCCGAACCTTCTCCATGCTGGTCGTGGACGGGGCCGCGTCGGGAGGGGCGTCTTCGGTCGCGGCGGTGGGCGATGCGACCTGTTCCGAGGCGGGAGTGCTCGCGCGCGAGGTGCGGCTCCCCGAGGCGGCCGAGGGGCAGCTCCTCGTCGTGCCGGGGGTCGGGCACTACACCGAGTCGGTGGCGCATCGGTTCATGCGGGGACTGCCCGGGCTGGTGTGGGACGACGGCGCGGCGACCGAGTGCCTGCGGACCCCGGAGGGGGCGGAGGCCTGGCTCGCCGCCACCTGGGGTGGGTCGTCGCTCCCGTGAAACGCCGGGCCCTTGGCATGCGGTTCGCGGTGCTGGCCCTCCTCGTCGGGGGCGCGCCGAGCGTGGCACGCGGGGAGTCGAAGCCCAAGCTCGCCGTGATGGCCCTCGAGGACGCGACGCGCAGCCTGTCCCCGTCGCTCGTCGAGAGTCTCACCGACGCGCTGCGGGCCCGCCTCGCGCAGAGCGGGCGCTTCATCGTGATCGACAAGTCCCGCCAGGCCGAGGCGCTGAGGCGGCTGGTCAAGCAGCAGAAGCGCGAGAGCTACCGGGCCTGCTACGACACGCGCTGCCAGATCCCGCTCGGGCAGGCGGTGTCCGCGGACACCATCTTGCGCACGAAGCTGACCCGCGTCGGGAGCAGCTACCTCATGAACGCGGAACTGGTGGACCTGGCCAAGGAGGCCGTGACGGGGGGCGGGCAAGCGCAGGCGGCGGCGCTGCCGAAGGGGACCCGGGACGATCGGCTGCTCACGGCGGTGGAGCGGGTCGCGGAGCTGGTGAGCGGCGGCGCGGGGAGCGGTGGTGGCGGTGCGGCGGGAGCGCGTGCGCCCGAGGGGGGGACCGGCCGTGGGCGGGACCTCTCGGGGCCGGCGCCGACGGAGGGGGCCGGGGAGCCCGACGGTGTGGCCGCGGCGCGATCCGCGGAACCGGCGCCTCCGGCCGACACGCCCGAGGAGCTCGCCCGCAAGCAGGAGGAGCGCGCGCGTCGGGCCGAGGAGCAGCGCCGGGTTCAGCTCGTGGCGGCCGAGGAGGCGCGGCGCCAGGAGGATCTCGGCCAGCGTGCTCGGCGTCGGTCGGCCATGCTGATCTACGGGTACCTCGCGCTCAGCACGGGCGTCGTCTTCGGCGCCACGGGCGCTTATTACCTCGCCGCCAAGACCGCGCAGGAGGTGAACAAGGCGCGAGAGGCCGCCTCGCCGAGCGAGCTCGAGACGGCCGCCGGCGCAGCCAAGTCGGCGCAGACCACGGGCTGGGTGCTGACGGGGATCGGCGCGGCCTCGGCCGGAATCGGGCTCTGGCTCATCCTCGCGGCGCCTCGCGTGGAGCGGCCCGTGACCGTGGGTCGCTTCCGCCTCGACCGACTCCCCTCCGCGACCGCCGCGTCCTCGGGTGTCGCCCTCCGGTGGGGTGGACGGTTCTGAGGTGCTTCACGTACCATCTCGCCGCTCAGGCGGCACCTATCAGGTGAACTCTGGGGTCAGCGTCGGGCCACGTCATGCAGCGTCTCCGCACGATCGGTTTTCTCTCCGGGCTCCTGCTCGCGGTGGGGCTGCTGCGCTGCGTCTCGATCCCGGGGATGGAGGAGGGCGGTCCGTGCAACGACAAGGGGATCTGCAAGACGGGCCTCGTCTGTGAGGAGGGCCTCTGCCGCTCGAAGAGCGCGGCCGCCTCGAGCTGGGAGGTGATGCGCAGCCCCGTGGATACGGCCCTGGCGGCCGTCTGGGGCGCGAGTGCGAGCGAGGTCTGGGCCGTGGGGCCCGGTCCGACGATCCTCACCTATCAGGGACAGGGGCTCGACTGGTCGCGCGTGACGCACAGCTTCGGCGCCAGCGGTGGGCTCGTGGCCATCTGGGGCCGCTCGAAGAGCGAGCTCTACGCCGGGGGAGGCTCGCTCCTCGTAGCCTACGACGGGCGCGCCTGGACCAGGCAGCAGCTCTTCGACAAGACGAGCGGCACGGAGCTCAAGGAGGGCTACGGCATCGCCGCCATCGCGGGGACGGCGGCGCAGCTCTACGCGGTGGGGAGCACGAACGGCAAGCCCTACCACGCCCTCTTCCGACACGCGGGTGGCACGCGCTGGGAGACCGTGCCCGAGGTGAACCTGGCCTTCTCCGGGGTGGACCTCTGGGTGGAAGGGAACGAGATCGCGATCGTCGGGGACTCGCCCCACGCGAAGCACTACACGGGTTCGGTCTGGGTGGAGAAGAACCTCGGCAAGCGCGTGGCGCTCGACGCGGTGGCGGGGGACGGGTCGCGGCTCGTCGCGGTCGGGGCCTCCTCGGAGGTCTTCGAGTACGCGGGGGGAAGCTGGAAGGTCGCCGCCCCGGCCCGGGCCAGGTGGACGGCCCGTGACCTCTGGCTCCTCCCCGGGAGCGACCTCTTCGTCGTGGGCGAGGGGGGTGGCTACGGCGCGGACTTCAGTCCGGTCGAGCGCTGCGGGACCACCTGCGTGGCTCAGGTGATGCCCGAGGGGGCCAAGCCCTCGCAGAACAAGAAGATGTATTCTATTTGGGGCGCGGCCGACGGCACGCTTTTCGTGGTCGGTGATAGCGGGCTCATCTTGCGCCGAAGGAAGCCATAGCGAATGAACGTACTAAAACGGAACGTCGTAATGGTCCTGGCGCTCGGCTTGACGGCCTGTCCGAGCGGCAACGTGCAGCTCTCGGGGCAGGGGACGCGCGTGGTGCGCCCGGCCTGGGTGCCGCGCCCGAATCGCAGCCACCCCGACTTCTTCTACGTCACGGGGGCGTGTCGCGAGCGGTCCAGCGTGGGGCAGGCCCGCGAGTGCGCCCAGGCCGACGCCGAGCAGCAGCTCCGGCAGACCGTCGGCGATCCGACGGTGCGCCTCGGCGGCAAGTTCGTGGAGGACGAGTACTTCGAGCGACGCGAGGGGGGCGGGGGGACCATCGTGGACGCGTGGGTGCTGGTCGCCTTTCCGCGCAGGGAGCTGAAGAAGGCGCAGACGCGGGTGGCCAACCGGGTGCTCCTCGGCGTGGCCTGCGAGAGCGACACGCCGGAGACCTGCGCCGGGAGCCTCACGCAGCGGGTGGAGGCGGCTCTCACCGAGCGCGGGCTGAGCCCGGCGCCCGAGCGACTCGGGGTCAAGGAGGTGCGGGAGATGCCGGTCGCGCTCCAGACGGCGGCGCGGGTGCTCGCGGCGCGGGTGCTCGTGGCCACCTTCGGGGCGCGCTTCCTCACGTCCACGGACGGGGAGTTCTACGCCGAGGCGCGGTGCGGCTTTCGCCTGGTGGACGCGGTGGACGGGAAGGTGCAGGCGAGCGCCGAGCTCGGGCCGGTCAAGGCCGGCCACATCGGCCGCGCCGAGGCGGTGAAGAAGGCGCTCGACGAGTGCCTGGGACAGCTCGTGGCGCGGCTCCCCCGCGCGGGGTCGTGATGGGCCGGAGCGAACGGCGCGCCCCGCGGAAGACGGTCGCGGTGGCGTGCGTCGCGTTCTCCCTGCTCGGTGCGGGCGGCGCGAGGGGCGAGCCGTCGCGCGACTTCGAGCTCTACGACTTCGCGGACCGGCTCGTGAGCCTGAAGCGGGTGCGCGCGGAGGCCAGGCTCGTGGTGGTGGAGTTCTTCTCCGAGGTCTGCAAGCCCTGCAAGGCGGCGCTTCCACGGTGGGCCGCTCTGGAGCGGCGTCTCGCGGGCAGGGGGCTGCGCGTGGTGGTGGTCGCCGTGCCGCCCGGGGACGCGGATCGCGAGGAGGCGCGGGCGCGGGCGGCGAGCTACTTCAAGGGCGAGGGACTCGGGCTCGTCGCGGTCTGGGACAAGTACACGGTGGTGGCCAAGCGCTTCGGCGTGGCGAAGGGGGAGAGTCTCCGCTTGCCGCAGGCCTTCCTCCTCGACGGGGCGGGTCGCCTCGTGGCGCAGAGCGCCGAGGTGGCGCCCCTCGAGCGCGAGATCGTCAAGCGCCTGAAATAAGCACGCTCAACGGACCGCCTTCTTTGCCTCCAGCTCCCCCTCGAGGACCAGGATCATCCCCTGCACAATCTCGATGAGGCGCGTCTCGGTGACGGGCGCCTTCGCGTCGTTCCACCCCACGGAGAGGGCGAACCACTTCCCGTCCTTGCGTTCGAGCAGCCAGGTGAAGTTCAGGACCCCCGGCTCCGAGCCCCCCTTGTAGCCCACGTAACGCCAGCGGCCGTCGGCGAAGAGGAGCCCCTTGTTGATGCGGAGGAGCCCGCGGGCGGGGGAGGCGCGGCCGACGCTGCGACGCCGTAGCCAGTCCATGGTCCGGCAGAGGTCGGCGGCGGAGGCGTACCATTCGAGCGCCCCGATGGCCGTCGGGGTGGAGAGGTCGAGCCCGAGAAAGCCGTCGAGGGAGCGACGCGCGAGCTCCCGCTCGAGATACCGGCGGCGGGCGGCCTCGTCGAGCTTGAGGTACGCGGTGCGACGGGCGAGCCCCGCCGGGCCGCGCTCCTTGAGGAAGAAGAGCTCTCGCGTGGCCAGGAAGGGGCGATTGCGGGCCGGCGCCGCGACGCCCATCGGAGCCAGCATCGCCTCGACCTTCTCGCGTCCCGCGGCGAAGAGCAGGTGGTCGGTGGCGGTGTTGTCGCTGATCGAGACCATCAGCGAGGCCAGACTCTGCAGGGTGAGCGGCGTCTGTTCGGGCCAGTCGTGCAGGATCCCCGACGGCAGAGAGCGGCGGTCGCGCCGCAGGCGGACGAGCTCGTCCCAGCGCTTCTCCCCCTTCTCCAGGGCGTCGATCAGCGCGCCCAGGATGTAGAGCTTGAAGGTGGAGCCGATGGCGAGCGCCTTCGTCGGGTTCAGCTCGGCCACCGGGCGCGGCGCGTCGGCGCCGAGCTCCCAGAGCGCGAAGGAGACCTCTCCCGGGAGCTTCTTCAGCTCGGCGAGCCCATCCTGGATCGTGGCGCCGGCGACGCTGATGGGGCCGAACCAGAGCGTGGTGATCCGGTGCGGCGGCGTGCTGCTCAGCCCGATGCGCACGGGGAACTGCCGGCCCCTGCGGGTCAGGAAGCGGTACTCGGCCCGGTAGGGAGGCTGGACCGAGGTGCGTACCGCTGCGGCCACCGGGCCGGCCTGCCGGTAGAACTGCTGGAAGACCTCGACCAGCTTCGGGGCCGGGACCTGCGCCAGGAAGGCTCCGTCGAAGAGGTCGGTCACGTCCTTCGGCTTTTCCGCGACAAGGGGCTTGAGCTCGGCCACGCGCGCGCTGACCAGCGGCGCCGAGTCGGCGTGGGCCGCCAGAGGCGAGGAGAGCGCGAGGAGGACGGCCCAGGCGGGGCCGACGCCAAGAGAGAGACGAGGAGGGCGATGCATGAGGGGAACTCCGGGCTGGGAGTCGGGTCGCGGCTGCGAGGGGAGCCTAGCGACCGGCACGAGGGAGGGCAAGCGACACGGCGTCTTGTATAATGCGCCGGTCGACGAGGTCCGCGGTGAGCAAGCGCCGTCGCAGGAAGAAGGTCTGGGAGCGCGAGACATGGGAGAAGAACGACGTGTCGTCGACGCCGGCGGCTGAGGCCAAGACCAAGGGCAAGGGCTCGGGGTGCGGTCCGCTGATCCTCGGCGCGATCATCCTGACGCTGATCTTCGTCGGCATGTGTCGCTCGAAGGAGAAAGAGCGGGTGCGCAAGCGCCGCGTGGCCGAGCTCCAGCGCCAGCTCGACGAGACCCGGCGCCGGATCCGTGCGCGACCCACGCCGGTCCGCGCGCTGCCTCCGCCGATCCCGCGGCGGCCGGTCCTGCCCGAGAAGGGGCCGCACCCGGACTACCCGACGCCGCGAGCGGCGGGGACGGAGCAGCTCTTTCTCGCGGAGGAGCCGGACCGCGGACCCCGGCCCACGTCGGTGGCGCTGCCGAGCAAGAAGGGCCTCCGCGCGTCGGTGCACGCCCATTGCGATCTGGACCACGCCACCTTCGTTTGCAGCCGGGGCACCGTGCGCCCCGCGAACGCGCGACACTGGCGCCTCTACCGCAAAGGGGCGCAGCTCCTCCTCGCCGAGAAGGTCTGGCCCGGAGGCAGGGCGCTCGCGAGCTACGTCTTCGAGTGGCGCGACACGGGCAAGCTCTGGCGCCTCTCCGAGGTGGACGCGTACGGAACGCTGAACTGGACGCGGACCTTCGAGCCGTCGGGGCTGCGCTACAGCACGCGGAAGCTGAGCGGAGAGAACGGGCTCTCCGGATGCGGGGCGCTCGTGCTGAAGCTGGACGCGCGCGGGCTGGCCGAGGAGGTGGGGTGTCTGCAGTGGTCGGGGCAGGCGATGCACGACCTCCGGGGAGTGGCGCTCACCCGTTTCAAACGCAATGCCCAGGGCTTTGTCCTCGACGAGGAGCGCTTCGGCAAGACGGGTGAGGCCGTGCTCGACGCGAACAGCGTGCACCGGGTGAAGAGCGAGCGCGACGCGCAGGGGCGGACGGTGACCGAGCTCTTTCTCGGGCTGCACGGCGAGCCGGTGGTGAACACCGAGGACGGGTGCGCCGGCAAGCGCTACCGGTACGGGACCCGGGGCGAGACGCTCGAGGAGACCTGCCTCTCGCTGACCGGCGACATCGGCGCGAACCGGTACGGGATCACCACCGAGGCCTACGAGGTGGACGCCGCGGGCTGCACGGCGGTGCAGCGCAACCTGGGACCCCACCGCGAGCCGGTGACCGACTCGGCGCGCGTCCACGCCACGCGCTATCAGCTGAACGAGGCCTGCCAGCAGCTCCGGCGGTCGTGCCTGAACCTCCTCGACCAGCCGATCGCCTGCGGCCGGCATCAGGCAGCGCACGAGCTCTTCACGCGAGACGCCAAGGGGCGAATCATCGCGGTGCGCCATCTGACGGCCTTCGGCCTGCCGGGCAAGCACGAGGTCCACGAGGTCTACGAGGTCCGGTATCAGTACGATGATTTTGGAAACCGCGTTCGCATTGCGTGCCACGGGGACGACGGCGCGCCGACCGACTGCGCGCGCACCGGGCACCACGCGGAGCTCCAGGTCTTCGACGACGCCGGGAGGCTGAAGGAGGAGCGCTTTCTGGACACCAAGGGGGCGCCCGGCACGAACTTCGGCACGGCCGTGCGGCGCTACCGCTACGACGCCTACGATCACCTGATCGAGACGGAGAACTTCGACGGTGACGGCAAGCGCAAGGAGGTGTTCGGCTCGGCGATCCAGCGGCGCATCTACGACGAGCGACACCGCCTCTTCGCGGTGCTGCTCCTCGACGGACAGGGCAATCCGGCCAAGTACACGGGGTGCTATACGGGCCGGGATTGCCCGCGCGGGGCGTGGCACGCGGTGCGCCTGGTGCGGGATGGCCTGGGGCGCGTGCGGAGCAATCAATACTTCGACCACCAGGGGCAGCCGATCGCGACCCTGATGTGTTCGAGCGTGCGCTGCTGGCGGGATTGACCGCGCGACCCCTGCGCCCCCGCTGCGCTCGGAGCTAGCTGCACGTCCCGGCCACGCACTTGGAGCGGGCCGCGCACTTCCGGTAGCAGCCTCCGCAGTGCTCGGCGTCGGTGAGGAAGTCGACGCAGCTGGCGCCGCAGACGCTCAGCCCCGAGGCGCAGGTGGCGCTGCAGGCTCCCTTGGAACAGACCTGGCCCTTGCCGCAGGGGCTATCGCAGCTCCCACAGTTGGCGGGGTCCTTCTGCGGGTTGACACACGAGCCGCGGCAGAGTCGGCTCGGCGCGGTGCACTGGCAGGTACCCCCGAGGCACGTCGTTCCGGGCCCGCAGGTGTTGTAGCAGAGCCCGCAATCCGTCGGCCCGAAGAAGTCGGCACACTTCGGCGCGCCGAGGGCTCCGCACCCCCAGGCCTGCCCCGTCGGACAGACGCACCGTCCGGCCTGACAGGTCGCGCCCGACACGCAGGCTTGTCCGCAGGCGCCGCAGTGCTAGCCGGCGGTCAGGAGATCGACGCAGGTGCCCGCGCAGGAGGTGACGCCGCTCGGACAGGCCTGACACTGCCCCTTGTAGCAGGCGAGGCCGGCGCCGCACTTGGTACCGCAGGTGCCGCAGTTCTGCGGGTCGGCCTGGGCGTCGGTACACACCTTGGTCATGGTCAGGGGATCCGTGCAGGTCGTGCGCCCGGCCGGGCAGCTGCCCTGGCACTGTCCGCCGATGCAGAAGCAGTCGCCGCCAAAGAAGCCTCCGCAGGGGCCCATCTTCTTGCAGTCCATCCCGCAGGCGCCGCAGTTCGCGACGCTCGTCTGCAGATCGACGCAGGTCGGCGGGGGCGGGGGCGCTCCCGGGCTGGGCATCCCCGAGGAGCACTTGGTCTGCGAGCCGCTGCAGCCGGTGGGCAGGCAGGTAGCGGTGCCGGAGATGCCGCTGCCCGCGCAGCGCGTGCCGGCCGGGCACTTCGTGCCGCAGGCGCCGCAGTTTTCGTTGTCGGCTGCGGAGAGGCATTTCCCGTTGCACAGGATCTGCCCGTAGGTGCAGACGCACGCGCCCGCCACGCACCGGCCGAGACCGCAGCCCTTGCCGCAGGCCCCGCAGTTGTCCTTGTCCAGGGTCAGGTCCGCGCAGCGCCCCTGGCACGTCTGCTGCCCCGCCGGACACGCGCACTTCCCGGCGGTGCAGATCTGACCTCCGACGCAGCGGGTGTCGCAGGTCCCGCAGTGGCTGGGGTCGGAGAGCAGGCTCGTACAAACGGCTCCGCATTGGGTCGCGCCGCTCGGACAGGCGGTGAGGCAGGTGCTCGCCGAGCAGACCTCGCCCGGCTTGCACTTGCCCTCGCAGTTGCCGGCGCACGCGGTGCCGGGGTCGCAGACGCACTTTCCGCCCTGGCAGTGCGAGCCGGGCCCGCAGGCCACGCCGCAGGCCCCGCAGTTGCGATTGTCCGTCGTCGGGTCGACGCACGCTTCGGCGTAGAGCTGCGGGTCGCGACAGGCGAGCTTCCCCGGCGCGCACCCGCACTTGCCGGCCGTGCAGACGCCACCGCTCAGGCGGTAGTCGCAGCGCTCGCCGCAGCGGCCGCAGTTGTAGAGATCGGTGTCGAGGTCGACGCAGATGCCGCTGCAGAGGCTGCCCGGGCAGCTCGCCTGGCACTGGCCCTTGACGCACACGTCGCCGGGCTTGCAGGCGTGGCCGCACGCGCCGCAGTTGCCCGGCGAGAGCTGGAGGTCGGTGCACCCGTACTGGCACTTCGTGCCGCCGGCGGGACATTGTGCCGTCGTGCACTTCCCGCCCACGCAGACCTCTCCGCTGTTGCAGGTGAAGCCGCAGGCGCCGCAGTGGGAGGGGTTGTTCGACAGGTCCACGCACTGGCCGCCGCTGCAGACCGCGGTGCCCGCGGGGCAGGTGCAGGCGCCGTTCACGCAGACGCCGGTGCCGCAGGTCGTGCCGCACGTCCCGCACGCGCTGCCGCTCGTCGAGAGATTCACGCAGCTATCGGAGTACGAGTAGCACATGGTCGTGGGCCCCGAGCAGCCCTCGCAGGTGCCGTTGTTGCAGATCTGCCAGGCGTCGCACTTCTTGCCGCAGGCCCCGCAGTTGTAGCGGTCCTTCTTCAGATCCATGCAGCGATCGGGCTGGCCGGCGCCCGCGGGACAGGTGCTCGTACCCGTCGGACAGCCGCACTTTCCCGCGGTGCACACCTGCCCCGCGCCGCACTTCGTGCCGCACGTGCCGCAGTCGGTGGACGAGGTGAGCACGTCGGTGCACTGGCCCCCGCAGGGCTGCCATCCGGTCGGGCACTGGCACTTGCCGCCGACGCACTTTGTCCCGGCGCCGCAGACCGTGCCGCAGCCGCCGCAGTTCGCGGGGTCGAGCTGCGGATTGGCGCAGCGACCGGCGCACACGAGGCCCCCGGCATCGCAGCGAAGGACGGCCTGGTCCCGGGCCGGCTTGCCGTCCGCGCGGACATAGAGATCCGATCGGATGGCGCCGTCGGCGAAGGGGGCCGCGTCGTCGGTCGAGGCCCCGCCGTCGCTCGAGGCCCCGCCGTCGCGCGCGTGTTGTCCGTCGGGCGCACCGTCACCCGGAGGCGCCGCGTCCGTGGCGCTGGCGGCGGAGCCGTCGTCGGTGAGCTCGCCCTCGGCGGCGCAGCCTGCGTCGAGGCACAGGGCCAGCCCGAGGATCGCGATGGTGCGGGCGGCGCGAGGTTGGAAAGACCGTCCTGCAGGATGCGGCGACATGGGGTTTGCTCCGCCCGATGGAGGGTGACGACGCCCGGTGCGGCTGGCGCGCTGTAGGAGAACCGGCCTATCGGTTGCCGCGCCGTTGGCCAGCGTTCAACCGACGCGCGTTTTTTCGCCTTGGGTGTCGCGACATTGGCCGGACCTCCGGCCTCCCGCGCGTTGCTCGGGTCGTCGCCGCGGAGTAGGCTCGCGTCCTTGGCTGCAGCCCGCGCCCGCCACGCGGGGCCCGAGCGACACCGCATGTCTCCTTCATCCCGGCTCTCTGAAACCCGCGCCGCACGCCTGCTCATGGCCGAGGGCTTTCTCGGGGAGATCTTCGTCTCCCTGAGCGGCGGTGTGTTCCTCACCGGGCTCGCGCTCAACCTCGGGGCCGGTCCCATGACCCTGGCCCTGCTCGTCGTGCTCCCCTTCGTGGCGCAGCTCGGGGCACTCCTCGCACATCCGGTGGAGCAGCGCCTCGGCTCGCGGAGAGGCTACGTGGTGCCGGCGATCTCCGCGGCGCGCGTGCTGTGGGCCGTGCCCGTCGTCTTCGCCACCTTCGGTCAGCGTGGCGCGGGGCCCCTCGTCGCGACCATGGCCGCGCTCTTTCTCATGGCCATGGTGGTGATGATGGGGGTCAACGGCTGGACCTCCTGGATGGCGGAGATCATCCCGCCGCACGCCCGGGCGCGCCTCTTCGCGCGGCGCTCGTGGGCCGTGGGCCTCTCCACGCTCCTGTCGGTCCAGGGGGGCGCGCTCTTCCTCGACCACTTCAAGCGCGTCGGGCGCGAGCGCCTGGCGCTGGCGGTGATGGGGGGCGTGGCGATCCTGGCGGGGGTGAGCGTGGCGCTCGTCCTGCGGCGTTTCCCCGACGCTGCCCCGCATCCCGGTCCCGCCGAAGGCCTGGTGGCCGCCGCGCGCCGCCTGCTGCGCCGCAAGCGCTACCGCCGCGTCTTCGCCTTCCTCGTGGCCTGGAGCTTCGCCGTCGGCGTGCCGTCGCCCTTCTGGAACCTCTACATGCTCTCGCAGCTCAAGATGACCTTCTTTCTGACCAGCATTCACACGAGCATCGTGCTCGTGGTGCGGCTGCTCGTGAACGGCCCCTGGAGCCGCGTCATCGACCGCGTCGGGAGCCAGCGCGTGCTGCTCGCCTGCGCCCTCGGCATCAGCCTGACCCCCTTCATCTGGGCCTCGACCAAGGAGGGGCGTATCTGGCCGGTCTGGATCGAGGCCTGCTACTCGGGAGTGCTGTGGACCGGCTTCAACCAGGCGGCCTTCATTCAGCCCATCGCCGTCCTCTCGGCGGCGGACCGCGGGCGCGGGCTGGCCGTGCTGAACCTCGGCACGGGGGTCTCCACCTTCGCGGCCGGCCTCCTCGGGGGACTCGTCACGCGGCTCCTCGGTGTGCACCGACGGGCCACGTTCGTCACGCTCTTCGTCTCCTCGAGCGTGCTGCGCGCGATCACGGGGCTCTTCGCGCTGCGCCTCGGCGAGCCGGGCGTCTCGGTGCGTGCGTTTCTCGTGAACTTCATCGGCTACGGGTTCCTGCGGCGCAACGCCGTCGGGCGGCAGTGGATCCTGGTCGACGAGCCGGAGGAGGAGCTCCCCGAGGATGGGGACGGCTGACCCCAGCTATCCGGTCCAGCCCCGGAGGCGCGTGTGCGTCCTTCGAGCAGAGCCGCCTACCATGCTAAGCTAGCGCCGCCAATGCAGGTCGGACGCTATCGCTTTCTCGATCGTGTCGCCGTCGGAGGGATGGCCGAGGTGTACCTCGCGGTCGCCCAGGGAGCGGAGGGCTTCGAGAAGGCGGTGGTGATCAAGCGCCTGCTGCCCCAGATGGCGCAGAACAGGCGCTTCGAGCAGATGTTCCTCGACGAGGCGCGCACCATGCTGAGCCTCCAGCACGGGAACATCGTCCAGATCCTCGACATGGGGCGCATGGATGGCCTGCCCTTCCTCGCGCTCGAGTACGTGGACGGGCGCGACCTGGCCACGGCGCTCGCGCGGGGGAAGGACTACGGCATCTCGGTGCCGAAGGAGCTCGCCGCGTACATCGCCTGCGAGGTGTGCAAGGCCCTCGATTACGCCCACCGCAAGGTGGACCTCGAGGGCAAGCCGCTGCACATCGTGCACCGCGACGTCTCGCCCTCGAACGTCTTCCTCTCCTTCGAAGGAGGGGTGAAGGTCGGCGACTTTGGCATCGCCAAGGCGCGCGACAACCTCGACAAGACCGACGCGGGGGTCATCAAGGGGAAGTTCAGCTACGTCTCCCCCGAGCAAGTGGAGAGCCAGGAGCTCGACGGTCGCTCGGACATCTTCTCGCTCGGGACGGTGCTCTACGAGGTGTGCTGCGGGCAGCGCCCCTTCGTTGGCTCGACGGAGTTCGAGATCGTGATGCGGGTGAAGGAGGCCCAGTACACGCGGCCGAGCGAGGTGGTGAAGGGCTTCGACCCGCGTCTCGAGGCGATCATCGTGCGCGCGCTGCAGCGGGATCGAAACGCGCGCTACGCCACGGCCAACGAGATGCGCGAGGACCTCGAGCGCTACCTGCAGAGCTTCGCCGCGCGGGTGGGGGACCGGCAGCTCAGCGAGTTCCTGAGCCAGCTCTTCTCGTCGGAGCGTCGCAGTCAGAGCTTCCTCTTCAAGCTCCCGCCGCTCGATTCGCTGCCGCCGGCCATGTCGCAGGTGGCGCGCGAGGGTGGCATCTCGGAGTTCCGCCACGTGCAGACGCCCACGCCGCACGGTCGAGGCGGCGCGACGCCGGTCGGTGCCGCGCGGGCCACGCCGCCGGCGCTTCCCCCCGGGGTCGTGGCCGCGGGAGCCCTCGGCGCGGCGCGGGCCCCGGCCCTGCTCGCCGCCCCGGTCGCCGGTGCGGTCGCCGGTGCGGAGGCAGGTGCAGCCTCGGGAGCCGAAGGTGCGACGGCGGTTCCGCGCGAGGTCACAGCGCGGGCGGCCCTGCGGGATCTCGCGGAGCCCGCGGTCGCAGCACCTGTGCGTCGCAAGGGCGGCGCCACGGGTTGGATCGTGGGCGCGCTCGTCCTCGTGGCCTGCGGTGCGGGTGCGGTGGCCGCGTATCGCCACCTCGGGCGCAAGCCGCCGCCTCCGCCCACCGCGACGCTCGAGGTCACGTCGGTGCCCTCCGGGGCGCAGGTGCTGCTCAACGGCCGGGACACCGGGCAGCGCACGCCGGCCAGTCTGCCGGGGCTGGCGGTGGGGCAGAGCTTCGAGGTGCGCCTCGCGCACGCCGAGACCGACGAGGCCTCGCGGCTCTTCCAGCCCACGCACCCGGGCGCCTACCAGTACGCCTTCGCGCTCAAGCCGAAGGAGGAGGAGCTGACCATCGGCTCCACCCCCGAGGGGGCTGCGGTGAAGCTCGACGGTCGAGACCAGGGGAAGACGCCGCTCACGCTGCGCCTCAAACGACCGGCGCGCTTCACGCTGGTCCTCGAGGCCGAAGGGTACGCGCCGCGCACGGTGGTGCATCAGACCGCCGGGGACCGGGCCACGCTGCAGCTCGAGCTCTCGCGGCTCGCCAAGCCCACGGCCGCGCGCCCCTCCGGTCCCGCGCGCCCGAGCCCACCCGAGGGGGAGCGGCGCTTCGGCACGCTGGAAATCCAGGGGGACATCTCCGCCGAGGTGCAGATCAACGGCAAGCTCGCGGGGTACCTGCCGGGCTTCCGCAAGCGTTTGCCGCCCGGGGAGTACCGCATCGTCGTGAAGCCGCGGGGGCGTCACATCCGGCATCAGGCCACGGTGCGCATCACCGAGCGGGCCACGCACCGCCTCTCGCTGACGCAGTAGACGGCCTCAGAAGTACCCGTAGCGCAGGCCCAGCGTGCCGCTCATCCGTCCCGGCAGGTTCCGTCCGAGACCGCGAAAAAAGAGCCCCGTGTCGAAGGCGGCGTGCAGCGTGAAGTGCGGGTGCACGCGATACGACGCCGCGACGCCGAGGCCGGTCTCGAGCGTGCCGGAGTCGGGCTGCAGCGCTCCCTGATAGAGCACGCTCGACTCCCAGCTCGTGTGCGCGATGAGGCTCAGCACGGTGTTGCGCGCCACCTCCCAGCCGCCGGCGGCCGCCACCTGCAGCCCCGTGCCGTAGCGGGTGCGCGTGGGGCCCGTGGGTCCGTCGCGCTCCGAGGGGAGCGGCACCGTGACCCCGAGGTCGATGCGCCCGAAGAGCGGGTCCCGAACCCACTCGAGGCTGGTGGCGAAGGAGAGGACCCAGGCCCCGCGCCCCGTCACATCGGCGCCGAGCGTGGTGCCCGAGCGATACCAGGGTCGCCCCGAGGGAACGAGCACGCCCACGAGGAGCGCCACCCCGGGAACGTAGGGGTAGCTCCCCGTGCGGATCGCGTCCCAGCGCAGCCCCGCCTGCGCGTCGCCGAGGCCGCCGCCGGTCTCGGACAGCTCCGCCGTGCTGCGGTAGGTGACGAGCCAGGGCAGGCGCGCCTGGAGCTCGAGGCGCCAGGGGAGCGCGACCATGCCGTAGAGCTCGCTGCGCCAGTCGTGTGCCCGGTAGGCCCCGCGCCCTTGCCAGCGATGGTCGGCGTCCCACTGGCCGAGCGTGCTGATCAGCGCGGTGCGCACGCCGAGGGCGAAGCGCTCCCACGGGAGGAGTCGCCCCGTGCCGAAGGCCGTGGCCGAGAGGCAACAGGCGGCGCCCTCCGCGACGCGCGGCAGGGCGAGAAGCGCGAGCCCGGCGAGCAGCGCCGTGACGGGAGCGACGCGGCGCCCGACGACGGGCATCACTTCACGTCGCGCGACAGCACCGTGGAGCCGGTCTGTCCCGCACCCGCGGTGACCACGACGCGCACCTCCCACCGCCCGGGCATCTGGAAGGTCACCGGCGAGGCGAGGTACCGGCCGCTCCCCTCCTCGGTGACGGTGGGGGTCTCGGTCGACCCGTGCCCGTGGGCCGGCATCTGCGGGTCCACCTTGACGTTCGCCCCCGGCACGGGCTCGGCCGCCGCGTTCTTCACGGTCACGCGGAGGACGTTCTGCCCCACCTTGGGGGGATCGGGCTCGATCGTCGCCTCGACCGCGAGCGAGCCGCCGGTCGGGGTCGTGGTCGCGTCTCCACACGCCGCGAGCAGCACGGGCAGCGCGAGGAGGAGGCGAAGGCTCGGGGCACGACAGGCGGGGAAGCGGGGGATCGACATGGCCATCACTCGTTCAGGTCCGCGGGAGCGACGCATCGCGTGCGTGCGTGCGTGGCGGGAGCTTGTAGCGCAGCTTCGCGACGGTGGCCACCGGTGCGAGGTGCGGTGGATTGTCGCGCCGCGCCCCGCGCGGACTACATCGTCGGCTCGTTGCCGGGTTTCCACTTGATGTTGCAGCCGAGGCTCGCGCGCTGCTCCGACGCTACGGCGCGACCGTCGAGCAGGGCGTCGAGGGCGGCGCGCAGGTCGGCTCCCGTGACGGGACGATCGTTGCCCGGGCGACTGTCGTCGAGCTGACCGCGATAGACGAGGCGCCGCGCACCGTCGAAGAGAAAGAAGTCCGGCGTGCACGCCGCGCGGTAGGCCTGCGCTACGGCCTGCGTCTCGTCGAAGAGGTAAGGGAAGCCGTAGCCCGCTTCGCGCGCCTCCTCGGCCATGCGGGCCGGGCTGTCCTCCGGGTGCGAGGCGACGTCGTTGGCGTTGATGGCCACGACGGCCACGCCGCGCGGCAAGTAGTCGCGGCCGAGGCGTGCCAGCTCGGCACGCACGTGTCGGACGAACGGGCAGTGGTTGCAGATGAACATCACGAGCAGGGCCCTGGCCTCGGCGAAGTCCGAGAGCGCGACCATCCGGCCGCTCGGGTCGGGGAGCCGGAAGTCGGGAGCGGTCATCCCGAGGGGGGCCATCGTAGAGGGGGTGCGGGCCATCGAGAGCTCCTCCTGCGTCGGCCCGAAGGATGCCACCGCGGGGGATTCCGGCAAGCGCGAAAGGCGCGGCCCGCGGGGACAGCGACGTTGAACGGGTGACGGACGGCCTACGCCGCCGACTGGGGGGCGGCGGTCGCGACCTCGACGCCGGCCTGGCCCCCGATGGGGATGCGGAGGCGGAAGGTGGTGCCTCGGCCGACCTCGGTCTCGAAGCCGATCGACCCCTTGTGCTTGTCCACCACGATGGCGCGCGCGATGGCGAGGCCCTGTCCCGTCCCCTTGCCCACCTCCTTCGTGGTGAAGAAGGGATCGAAGACGCGGTGACGGATCGCCTCGGGGATGCCGCCCCCCGTGTCCTGCACCTCGATCACGGCGAACGCGGCGTCGAGTCGCGTACGCACCGTCAGCGTGCCACGCGTGCCCCACTGGCCCACCACATCGGCGATGGCGTGCGCCGCGTTGACGACCAGGTTCAGGATCACCTGCTGCAGCTCGCCCACGTGACAGGTCACGGGCGGGAGCTCGCCCAGCTCCGTCACCAGCTCCGCGACGTACTTGTACTCGTTGTTGGCCACGGTGAGGGTGGCGGAGATGGCGCGGTTGAGGTCCGTGGCGGCCATCTCGCGGTGGTCCGGGCGGCCGAACTCCTTCATCGCGCTCACGATGGCCGAGACGCGCAGGGTGGCCTCGCCGGCCCGCTCGAGGGCCTTCGGCACCTCGCCCGCCAGGTAGTCGAGGTCCCCCTCTTCGCGAATTCGGCTGACGGCCGGCTCCACCTCGGGGACGGAGAACTGTGAAGCCAGACCGAGCGCCAGCTCCGCGGTGCGCGCGTTCGAGCGCGAGAGATCCTCGAAGGCGCCGCGCAGAAAATAGAGGCTGTCCCCCAGGTACTGGATGGGCGTGTTGATCTCGTGGGCGATCCCCGCGGCGAGTTGGCCGATGGCTTCCAGCTTCTGCGCCATCCGGAGCTCGGACTCCACGCGCTGGCGTTCGGCCATCTCCGTGCGGAGCCGGGCGTTGGCCTCCTCGAGCTCGTAGGTGCGACCGCGCACCAGGGTTTCGAGGTCGGCGAGGCGCTGCTCCACCTCGCGCTGCAGCCGCCACTTCACCACCATGGAGTGCGCGATCTGGTGCACCTCGACGTTGTCGAAGGGCTTCTTGAGGATCAGCAGCCCGTCGCGCTGTCCGAGCCGGGCCACGATGTCGGACCAGGAGTGATCGGAGTACGCGGTGCAGATGACGACCTGCAGCTCGGGGTCCACCTTCCAGAGGCGGTCGATGGTCTCCAGTCCGTCCCAGCCCGGAGGCATGCGCATGTCCACGAAGGCCACCGCGTAGGGACGCCCCTCGGAGCAGGCGCGGCGCACGCGCTCGAGGCCCTCCTCGCCCTGGAAGGCCGAATCTACCTCGAAGCCGTCGCCGGTCGGCGCGCTCGGCTCGTCGCCCCCGAAGAGGCGAGCCTCCAGGTCGTCGAGCGCTGCCTGGGCCGCGGGGGGTGGGGCGAGGACCTTGCGGAAGTCCTCGTGGATCGATCGGTTGTCGTCCACGACGAGGACGCGGCGGCTCATCGGCGCCCACGCTCGGTCGGTGCGCATCGGCGCGGATCGCGGCCGACGCTCTCGTGGCTATCCCGGCTGCCCACGAGATCCCTATCGGCGCTCGAAGGAGTGGCTTTAGGGAGTCGCCGCGCTCGGATTCCGTGCGGGACCAGCCGTCAGTCGGCTAACCGATCGGGGCCGCCGCTCGGGTCCAGGTTCGCAGCCTCCCACCAAGACGCGAAAATGATGGCCGTTTGTTTCGCGTAGGCCTTGGTGTGGGCCTTGCTACGACCAGGCCGGGGGCACCTCCGGAGGTCAGGAAATGCACGCTAGAGCGGGTCTGTCGCGGTCACGGTTTCTGTTCGGTCCCGCGGTCGTCGTGGGGCTCGGGTGGCTGGCGGCAGGGTGTAACGCCGGTCGAGCCTCGGTGGCGACCGACGCGGGTGCGGCCTCCGACGCTCTCGTGCGGGGCGAGGCCGGCCGGGACGCCGTGTCGCTCCCGGCGGATCGCGGCGTTTCCGACGATGCGGGGCCGGTCCTTGCCGACGCCGCCGTGCCGTCCCTGGCGTGGGGGGCCTGCGACACCACGAGCTGGCCCACCGGCTATCCGATGCCCACGGCGGGGGTGCAGTGCGCCGCGGTCGAGGTTCCACTCGACCACGCCGATCCGAAGCGGGGCAGCTTCACGCTGCGCGTCGCGCGGCAGAAGTCGCGCTCCTTTCCGACGGGCAAGGCGATCTTCAACCTCGCGGGCGGTCCCGGCGGTGCGGCCGTGACCCAGAGCGGGACCATCCCGTACGCCATGCCGCAGGCCCTCGAGACCTTCGACCTCGTCTACGTGGACCAGCGAGGAACCGGGGGCTCGGGGTATCTGGACTGCAGCGCCGGGTACCCGGACACGAAGGCCGAGTGGATCGTCTGCGCCGGCGAGCACGCGAAGAAGCCGCTCGGGTACTACCTCACGCGCGACGCGGCCGACGACGTGGACTTCGTGCGCCGCCGCCTGGGCTACGCGAAGATCCACCTGCGCGGCGGGTCGTACGGCACGCGCCTCGGGCTCGAGGTGCTGCGCCGCCACGGATCGGTCGTGATCGCCGCGGTGCTCGACGGCGTGGCGCCCCCCGACTGGGACTTCTTCGCCGAGGTGGTCAAGGCGGGGGACTGGGCCGTGACTCGCCTCGTGGAGGAGTGCGGCAAGAGCACGGACTGCAAGAGCGTCGCGCCCGACCTCGGCGCCGACCTCGCCGCACGTCGCGCGGCCCTCAAGCTCGCGCCGCGCCCGATGCTGGTCAACGGTAAGACCATGCTCGAGGACGAGGCCACCTTCGTGGACCTGCTCACCGGCCTGCTCGACGACCCGCGGCTGCGCTACCGGGTGCCGCGGGCCATCCATGCGGCGGCAGGCGGCCAGCACGGCTTGTGGAACGCGCTCATCGGCGAGGCCTTCGGCGTGACGGTGACCGACCCGCCGAAGAGCTCGCCGCGCGGGCCGGGCCCCCTCCCGACCATGCGCCCGCTTCGGCGCCGCGGGCTCGGCGCCTCGTACGTGGCCCCGGGGATGCACGCCACCGTGGTCTGCGCCGAGTGGTGGCCGAACGCGAGCGGCGGACCGGCGGCCCTGCGCACGCTCGCCGCGGAGCAGCTCTGGAGCGGCAGCACGGCCGAGTACATGATCGGTTTCGGCGAGGCCTGCTCGGCCTGGAACGTGGCGCCGCTGCCGGGCGCGGATCGCGCCGCGGTGACGTCGTCGGTGAAGACGCTGCTCCTGAGCGGCGACGCGGACCTGCGAACCCCGCCGCACCTGGGGGACCACACCTTGAAGACGCTCTCGGCGGGCACGCACCTGGTCGTGCCCTACGCTGGCCACTCCACCCTGATGGTGCCGTGCGCCGCGCAGATCGCCTCGGACTTCCTCGCCGCCGATGGGAACCTCGCGGCCGTGGACACCACCTGCCTGAAGCGGCTGAAGCCCCCCACCTGGTGAGGCCGGGGTTGGGCGCGCGCCGTCGTCATTGCGCGAGCCGTCGCCTCGACTCGGCGAGGCGCTGGCGGTAGTCTGCTCCCCCATGAACGCCCCCGCGCTGGATCCAGCAACCCTGACCGTCGATGGCATTCTCACGCACCTCAAGGCCCGCGTGGCCGAGGCGTTGCGGCAGCTAGGAGCCGAGGCCCCCGTCGAGCTCGCCCCCCCGCCGCAGCCGGAGCTGGGAGACTTCGGTTTCCCGTGCTTCGCGCTGGCCAAGTCGCTGCGCAAGGCGCCGCCCCTCATCGCGAAGGAGCTGGCTGCGCTCATCGCCCCCGACGCGCTGGTGGCCGAGGTCGGCACCGCGGGCGCGTACGTGAACCTGCGGCTGCGACGGGAGGCGCTGGTGCAGGTCGTGCTGCGGGAGGTCTTGTCCGAGCAGGCGCGCTACGGCGCGGGGCAGGCGCGGCCGCCGCAGCAGGTGATGGTGGAGTACTCCTCCCCGAACACGAACAAGCCGCTTCACCTTGGTCACCTGCGCAACAACCTGCTCGGCGCGTCGGTGGCGGCGCTCCTGCGGCACGTCGGGCACGCCGTCACGCGCATCAACCTGGTCAACGACCGAGGCGTGCACATCTGCAAGTCGATGCTCGCCTACCAGAAGTGGGGCGGGGGCGCCGACCCGGAGCGTGCGGGCGTGAAGGGGGACCACTTCGTGGGGGACTCCTACGTCGCGTTCGAGAAGCGCTTCGCCGAGGAGTACGCCGCCTGGCAGCAGAGCGACCTCGCGCGCAGCAAGGTGGCCGCGTGGCTCGAGAGCCCGGACGGGCTCGTGGCGACCAAGGCGAAGGCCAAGGACCCGTCGGCTCCCGACCCGGAGAAGGCCTACTTCGACGGTTTCAAGGACGAGTACTTCAACGCGCTCTCGCCGCTCGGGGCGGAGGTGCGGCAGATGCTCGTGCGCTGGGAGCAGGGGGACGGCGAGGTCACGGCCCTCTGGGAGAAGATGAACGCCTGGGTGCTCTCGGGCTTCGAGGCCACCTACCGGCGCATGGGCGTGGCCTTCGAGGAGACGCAGTACGAGAGCCAGACCTACAAGCTCGGCAAGGAGCTGGTGCACGAGGGGCTCGCGAAGGGGGTGCTCGCGCGACGCCCCGACGGGGCCGTGGTCTGCGACCTGGCCCAGGTGGGGCTGCAAGGGGAGAAGGTGCTCCTGCGCGGCGACGGGACGAGCGTCTACATGACGCAGGACCTGGGCACCGCGCTCGAGCGGTTCGACAGCCGCCACCTGGATCGGCTGATTTACGTGGTAGGCGACGAGCAGAACTACCACTTCGAGGTGCTCTTCAAGGTGCTCGGCCTGTTGCGGCCGGGGATGACCGAGCGTTGCCATCACCTCTCGTACGGGATGATCCGCCTCCCCGAGGGGCGGATGAAGAGCCGCGAGGGGACGGTGGTGGACGCGGACGACCTGATGGACGAGGTCCACGCGCTGGCGCGGCAGGAGACGCTGGCCAAGGCCGAGGAGGGGAAGGCCCACGTGGCGGACCTCTCCGACGCGGAGCTCGAGCATCGCGCCGAGCAGATCGGCCTCGCGGCGCTGAAGTACTTCCTCCTCAAGTTCAGCCCGCGCAAGTCGTTCGAGTACGACCCGAAGGAGAGCATCGACTTCCTCGGCCAGACGGGACCCTACTGCCTCTTCAACTACGCCCGCACGCGCTCGCTCATGCGCAAGGCCGGCGGCGAGCCGGTCTACCGGGCGGAGGCCGCGGCGCGGGTGGGGTCGGACCAGGAGCTGGCCGTGGTGCGGCTCCTCTACGCCTTTCCCGAGGTCGTGGCCCGCGCTGCCCAGACCTACGACCCCTCGCGCGTCGCCGAGTACCTCTTCGAGCTGTGCAAGGGCTTCGCCTTCATCTTCACCGACAAGACGAACCATCCCATCGTGACCTGCGAGGACGCCGAGCTGCGCGAAGGGCGCCTGATGCTGGCCGCGGCGGTGAGCCACACCCTGCGCACGGGCCTCGGTCTCCTCGGCATCGAGGCGCTCGAAGAGATGTAGCCCCGTCGACCGTCCTCCGACGGTCGTGGGCCCGGGGTCGCGTCGCGGCCCGCCGAGGGGCGCTGCCCACAGGTGTTTGGCTTCGCGACCGGCCAGCGCGGATCGCCTTGCCAGCCACGCCGCGGTAGCGCTTCGCAATTTCGTCGCTTTCGCGCGACGCGGTCCCGGCACACCCGTTGCTACTTGTTCTCCGCGTGACGTCGCCCGTGCCGGGCGAAGGCCGCCGTGCAAACGGCCGTCGCCCCGACGTCGCGTAGACCACCACATCCCAACTTTCGTGAGGAGGAGGACGCCATGTTTATCCGTCGCACTATCCCTGTGCTCGCGCTGCTGCTCGCCGGTACGCCCGCGCTCGCCGCCAAGGGCGACCGCCAGACCGTCGGCAAGGGGCAGGGGCAAGGCCAGGTCCTGCCTGCGGGAACGATCACCGTGCGCGGGCAAGGGCTCGTCAAGGTTCGTCCCGACGGGATCGTCCACATCAACTTCAGCCACAAGGGGGCGACGACCGGCGCGGCGCAGCAGGGGAACACCCAGGCCGTCGAGGCCTTCTACACGCAACTCTTCCGCGTCTTCCCGCAGCTCAAGGCGACCCAGGTGCGGCGGCAGGCTCCCTCGGTGCACGAGTCCTGGCAGCAGAACGCCGAGGGCAAGTGGGTCATCAGCGGCTACGAGGCCAACCAGTCGGTGCGGATCAAGCTCCCGAGCCAGGCGCGTGACAACACCCTGCTCGGCCAGGTCTTCGCGTACGCCACGGAGCAGCTCGGCGGCGACTACGTGCAGCAGTTCACGGAGGTCACCGAGCGCAAGCGCCAGGGGGCGGAGCGCCGCGCGGCCGTGAAGGCCGTGGCCGCGGCGAAGAAGCAGGCGACCCTCGAGGCGGGGGCCGTGGGGGCGAAGCTCCTCGGCGTGGCCGACATCGGTCTCGAGGAGGACAACGGCGGCGGCGGTTACCGCGGCGCGCGGGCCTTCGGCCTGGAGGCGGCGATGGACGCTCCGGCCGCGGCTCCGAACGGACCCCGGATCGACATCGACGCGCAGCCGATCCAGGCCTCGCGCGTGGTGAAGTTCTTCATCGGTCAGTAGCGTTGCCTCGCGGCGCCGCCCTCCCGCTGCGGCGCTGCCTTCCCCTGCACCGCCTTCCCTTGCGCGCCCCGGGGCCGTGCACTAGGCTCCCCGGCCATGCAGAGCCTTCCTGAACTCGACGTTCGCGTGTTGCTCGCGCTCGCCGCGCGGACGGAGCCGGTAGCCGTCGTCGCGCTCGCCGAAGAGCTGGGCCTCGACCAGGCGCCGGTCACCGCGCTCTGTCTGACGCGCGCCGCGGCGGGCGAGCTCGCCATCGAGGAGCGGACCGAGCTCGAGCTGCGCCTCGGCCCGAAGGGCAAGGAGCTCGTCGGGCAACCGTTTCCCGACCGCGCGGTGATCCAGGCCCTCTCCGAGGCGGGCGGTAGCCTCGAGCTGCCGACGCTCAGCCAGAAGGTCCCCGAGACCGGCAAGGCGCTCAGGTTCCTCAAGGCCAAGGAGTGGGTGGCTCAGGAGGGGCGGACCGTGACGCTCCTTCCCGCGGGGCGGGCCGCGCTGGCCACGCCGGCCGCGGACGAGCGGCTGCTCGAGCGTCTCGTGAAGGGAGCAGCACCCGAGGCGCAGCTCGCCGCCGAAGGGCTCGACCTCCCTCTCGCCCGCGCGCAGCTCGCCGGCCGGACGGGCTTCGTCGAGGAGCGGGAGCGCACCACCCGCCTCGTGGCGCTCACCGAGAAGGGGCGCGCGCTCGTCGCGGGCGGGCTCAAGCCGCGCAAGCAGGTCACGCAGCTCTCGGCCGAGCTCCTCCGCACGGGGGAGTGGCGCGAGGTCGAGCTGCGCCCCTACGACGTGACCCTGGCCGCGGACCCGGTCCACCCCGGTCGCGAGCACCCGCTGGTCTCGATCTTCCAGCAGACCCGTCGCGTCTTCCTCGAGCTCGGCTTCAGCGAGATCGTCAGCCCCTACGTCGAGTCGAGCTTCTGGGACTTCGACGCGCTCTTCCAGCCGCAGGACCATCCCGCGCGCGAGATGCAGGACACCTTCTACATCGCCCGCCCGGCGCGGGCCCGGCTCCCCGAACGCGCGCTCGTCGAGCGGGTGGCGCGCACGCACGAGACGGGCGGCGATACCGGCTCGGTCGGCTGGCGCTACCCCTGGAACGAGGAGCTCGCCGGACGGCCCGTGCTGCGCACCCACACCACGGCCTCGACGATTCGCGCGCTGGCGGCGGACCCCCAGGCGCCGCGCAAGGTCTTCTGCGTGGGGCCGGTCTTCCGCCGCGAGACGGTGGACTACAAGCACCTGCCCGTCTTCCACCAGGTGGACGGCGTGATCATCGACGACCACGCCTCTTTCGCGAGCCTGCTCGGCACGCTCCAGGCCTTCTACCGCAAGATGGGCTTCGACCGCTTCCAGTTCCGGCCGGGCTTCTTCCCCTACACCGAGCCGAGCGTGGAGGTCTTCGTCTGGTCGGAGCGTCGCGGCGACTGGGTGGAGATGGGCGGGGCCGGCGTCTTCCGGCCCGAGGTGACGCAGCCCCTCGGGTGCACGGCGCCGGTCCTGGCCTGGGGACTCGGGCTCGAGCGGCTGGCCATGTTTCGGTACCAGCTCGGGGCGATCGGCGAGCTCTACCGCTCGCGCCTGGCCTGGCTCAAGGAGACCCCGCTATGGCGGTAGTCGGCATTCCGGTTCACCTGCTCATGGCGCGGCTCGGCCGGGAGCTCTCCCGCGACGCGCTCGTGACGCACCTGCAGCACCTCGGGTGCGACGTCGAGGGGTACGCGACGGTGCGGCGCTTCCACTGCGGGCGCTGCGACAACATCACGGAGATCACCGAGACCGAGAATCCGCCGGTGCTCTGCGACCGCTGCGCCGCCGACTTCAAGGCCACCCCGGCGCTCCTCTCGGCGCTCGGCGAGAGCGACGTGATCCGCATGGAGCTCCTCGCCGTGCGCCCCGACATGTTCGAGCCGGGGGGCCTCGCGCGCGTGCTCCGGGCCTATCTGGCCGAGGACCCCGAGCCCGTGCGCTACGCCGTCGGGCCGGCGCGGCTGCGCGTCTGGGTCGATCCGAGCCTCGCCCACGCGGAGAGCTTCCGCCCCGCGATCGGGTGCGCCGTGGTCCGCGGCTTTACCCTCTCCGACGAGCTGATCAAGGTGATCATGAAGCTCCAGGAGAACCTGCACTGGGCGCTCGGCCGCGACCGCAAGCGGGCCTCGATCGGCGTCTACGATCTGGCGACGCTGCACGGCACGGCCTTCCGCTACCGGAGCGTGGCTCCCGAGGAGCTCACCTTCACGCCCCTCGGCTACGACCCGGCCGACGCGTCGGCGCGCCTCACCCCGCAGGAGATCCTCGAACGCCACCCCAAGGGCGTGGCTTACGCCCGGCTGCTGGCGGGCTTCTCGCGCTATCCGCTGCTCGAGGATGAGCAGGGCCAGGTGCTCAGCCTCCCGCCGATCATCAACAGCGAGCAGACCCGTCTGACCCGCACGAGCCGCGACTTCTTCCTCGACGTGACCGGGACCGAGGAGCGCATCGTGGCCAAGACCTTGAACATGCTCGTCACGAGCCTGGCCGAGCTGGACCGCGACGCGACGCTCGAGGCGGTGACCATCGTCTACCCCGACCGTGAGGCCGCCACGCCGGACCTCGCGCCGCAGGAGGTCACCTTCGACGTGCAGGCCGCCGCGAGGCGCGTGGGCGTCTCGCTCTCCGACGCGGAGGGGGCGCGGCTCCTCCGCCGCATGGGGCACGAGGTGAAGCCCAGCGGCGACGGCGGGTGCAAGGTGCTCGTCCCCGCCTACCGCAACGACATCATGCACCCGGTGGACCTGGCCGAGGATCTGGCGATCGCCTACGGGTACCACAACATCGTGCCCACGCTCGTGCCGACCCTCACCGTCGGTGCGGACCTCCCCGTGCAGCGCCAGGCGGAGTGCGCGCGCCGCTCCCTCACGGGGCTCGGCTACCACGAGGTGCTGACGCTCATCCTCTCCTCGGAGGAGCAGCAGTACGACGCGCTTCGGCTGCCGCGCGAGGAGCGCGCCGTGCTGATCGAGAACCCGATCAGCGTCGAGCAGACCATCGTTCGCACCACCTTGCTCGCCGGGCTCCTCGACACCTTCTCCATCAACACCGATCACGTGCTCCCCCAGCGCATCTTCGAGGTGGGGAACGTGACGCTCCTCGACGCGGAGGCCGAGACGGGCGCGCGCGAGTGGTGCAAGGTCGCGGCCGGCGCGATCGGCCCCCGGGTCGACTACGCCGAGATCCGTTCCGCGTGCGAGGCGCTGCTGCGTGAGTTCGGCTGGGAACTCGAGGCGCGCCCCGACGCGAGCCCCTGCTTCATCGGCGGCCGCGGTGCCGCCGTGGTCGCCCGTCGCGGCGAGCGCGCGCTCGTCGTCGGGAAGATGGGCGAGCTGCACCCGGAGGTCCTCGAGCGCTTCAAGCTCGCCCAGCCCACGGCGGTCTTCGAGCTGGACTTGGCGCTGGTCGCCCCGTAGGGCTACAATCACGGCCAGATGGCCAAGCTACCCAAGCCGACCCTTCCCCTCGGCAGCGAGTTCGGGCCGTATCACCTCGTGAAGCTCATCGCCGTCGGGGGGATGGCGGAGATCTACCTCGCGCGCACGCAGGGGATGGCCGGCTTCGAGAAGCACCTGGCGCTCAAGGTCATTCACCCCGACTACGCCGACGACCGGCGCTTCGTCCAGATGCTGGTCGACGAGGCGAAGCTCGCGGTGAAGCTCACCCACGCGAACATCGCGCAGACCTTCGACCTCGGTCGGATCGAGGACACGTACTTCATCTCGATGGAGTACGTAGACGGCGCCGACTGCTTCAGGATCCTGAAGGCCGTCTCGGAGCTGAACCAGGAGATGCCCATCGCCGCGGCGCTCTACGTGGTGCGCGAGACGATGGCCGGCCTGGACTACGCGCACAACAAGACCGACGACGAAGGGACCCCGCTGCGCATCATCCACCGGGACATCAGCCCGCAGAACATCCTGCTCTCGCGCCACGGCGAGGTGAAGATCGTGGACTTCGGCATCGCGAAGGCGGCGAACGTCTCGAGCAAGACGCGGGCGGGGGTGATCAAGGGCAAGCTGGTCTACATGTCCCCCGAGCAGTCGTGGGGCGATCCCGTCGACCAGCGCACGGACGTCTTCAGCGCGGGGATCGTGCTCTACGAGGCGCTCACCGGCGGTTCGGTCTACCACGAGAAGAACCCCGTCAAGCTGCTCGAGCTCGTGCGCAAGGTAGACGTGAAGCCGCCGTCGGTGCTGCGGCCCGGGATCTCCCCCGACCTCGACGCGCTCGTGATGAAGGCCATCCGGCCCAACCCGGCCGAGCGCTACCAGAGCGGGCGCGAGTTCGGCGCGGCGATCTCCGAGTACCTGCGCCGCACGGCCCCGGACTTCTCCGCGCCGCAGCTCGGCCAGCTGGTCGAGACGGTGCTCGACAACCAGGCGGAAGAGGAGGAGGCGCGGGGAGAGGCTCCGGCGCGGGCGGGCGTGATGCAGCGCGAGGACTTCGCGGTGCACCGCCACAGCGTGGTCTATTCCCCCGAGGAGCTGGCCGAGTCGTCGTCGGCCCTCGGGCGGCGCAGGGGTGGCGCGGCGGAGGAGGGTCGGGGCGGTCGCGCGCTCGGTCCGGCGCAGCTGCTCCTCATCCCCGAGGTGGGCGACCCGATCCCGTTCAACCTGGGGGCCGAGTTCGTGATCGGTCGCGGCGGCGACCTGCGTCTCGCCGACGGCCGGGTCTCGCGGCGGCACGCGCGGGTGGTCCACGAAGACGGGCGCTACCTGCTCGAAGACCTGCAGAGCTCGAACGGCACCTTTCTGAACGGGGATCGCATCGAGGGGCAGCGGAGTCTCAGCCCGGGCGACGTGATCCGCATCGGGCCTTTCGAGATGCGCTTCGAACGTCAGGCGCACGGAGGGCGGCTCTCCGGGCCGGAGCCAGGGGCGCCGCCGGTCCCTCCGTTCGCCCCGGAGCGCCTGGACCGTTCGGAGCGCACGGACCGCCCGGAACGCCTGGATCGCTCGGAGCGCACGGACCGCCCGGAGCGTCTGGACCGTTCGGAGCGGACCGACCGCCCGGAGCGCCTGGATCGTTCGGAGCGCTCCGACCGCCCCGAACGCGCGAACCCGGCCGTCACCGGCCCCGTGCCGCAGCCGCCCGCCGCCCGGAGCGGCGCTGCCCCGATGCCACCCATCCCGCCGCCCGCCGCGCTCGCGTCGTCGAAGGTGGCGCGTCCGCCGATGGTCGCGACGCCCTCCGCCGAGACGCAGCGGCTGGCCGCGGAGGGGGTGGTGACGCTGCAGTTCGGCGCCGAGCGGATGGTGCTCGCCGTGGAGCGCAGCCTGCCGCTCGGACACACCGTCTCGATCGGCGAGGCGCAGGTGGAGGCGGTGGGCGGGACCGTGGTGCGGCGCGCCGACGGCTACTGGGTGGAGCTCGCCCCGGGCTACCGGCCGCTCGCGGTGAACGGCCGTCCCATCGACGGCGCGGTCCAGCTCACGCCCGGCGACAAGCTCATGCTCGGCCCCCTCGAGCTCTGTTTCGACGTCGAATAGCCTTCACGAGAGGTCGTCGAGGACCAGCCGACGGCTACCGCCCGCGCCGCGCACGGCGATCTGCAGCTTGCGCACCGCCCGGGCCTGGATCTGACGCACGCGTTCGCGCGTGATCCCGAGGTCGCGGCCCACCTCCTCGAGCGTCTGGGCGGAGCGCCGCTCGAGGCCGAAGCGTCGCTCGAGCACCTCGCGCTCGCGATCGCGCAGCGTCGTCATGGCCTTCGCGATCTGTTCCCACTGCCCCTTGTTGCTCACCTCTTCGAAGGGCGACGGGACCGCCTTGTCGGCGATCAGCGCCCCGAGCTCGGTCTCGCCGTCCTCGCCGACGGGGAGTTCCCAGCGCAGCGTCTTGCGCGAGGCCTCCATGATCTCCACGACGCGCTCCACCGGCGTCTTGAGCCGCAGCGCCAGCTCGTCGGCCGTCGGTTCGCGCCCCACCTCGAGGACGTGACGGCGACTCTCGCGTACGAGCTTGCGGATCGCCTCGCGGATGTGGACGGGAAGGCGGATGGTGCGCGTCTGGTTGGCGATGGCGCGCGAGATGGCGTGCCGGATCCACCAGGTCCCGTAGGTCGAGAACTTGTAGCCGCGCCGATAGTCGAACTTCTCCACGGCGCGCATCAGGCCGAGGTTCCCCTCCTGCACGAGCTCGAGGAACGGCAATCCCCGATTCACGTACCGCGCGGCGATGTGTACGACGAGTCGCTGGTTGGCGAGCACCAGCTCGTCCTTGGCGCGCTGCGCGCGGAGCTCGGCCCCCTCGATGGCGCGTCGGGCCTTCGCGAGCTGCGTGGCGCTGGTGTTCGCCTTGCGCTCGAGCGTCCGGATGCGCCGCTCCGCGTTCTTGAGCAGCCGCACGTGCTCCGCGAGCTCCTCGTCGCTCATGGCGTGCTCTGGCGCGTGCGCTTCGTCGTCGGCCGGGACCTGCAGGTCGGCGGTGGTGATCGCCGACAACCCAGGCGAGCTCGAGGTGCGCTTGCGGGCCTTCGCGAGGCGCCGGAGGTCGTCTGCGCCGAGCTGCGCGCGGGTCTCGAGCTGGCGGATCTCGTCCTCCGCGTCCTCGAGGCGATCGGCGAGCTCCTTGATGCGGCCCACCACGCGGCTCACGTAGGTCTCGCGGAAGTCGATCTTGCAGAGGACGTCGAGCATCTCCTGCTGATTCGCGGAGGCGCGGTCGCGCAGCTCGCTGCGCTCCTGATCGGCGCGCACCTGCTTGGACGAGAGCCGCTCCGATAGCTGACGGCTCTCGCGGTCGAGGGCGGCGAGCCGCTCGACCAGCTCGACGAAGCGCTCGCGCGCGCGGGTCGCGTCGGTGCTCTCCTCGCCGGGAGGGGCGTCGAGCTCCTCCTCCTCGCTGCCGTCGAAGACGTCGAGGCGCCCGGCCTTGAGGCTCTGCCCGAGGCGCAGCAGCTCGTCCACGGCGACGCCGGTGCCGAGCGCCTGGCGGAGCACCTCGAGCCGCGCGGCCTCGAGGCGCTTCGCCGCGTCCACCTCCGCGCGCTTGCTCAGCAGCGGAACCGACTTGAGCTGGCGCATGTAGATCGCCACCGGATCGGTGGTCGGCTCGCCGGCCGGGCTCGGGGGCCCTTCGACGGCGCTCTCCTCCTGCTCCTCGCGCTCGAGCCCGACGACGTCGATGCCGCCGTCGGCGAGCTCGGTGAGGAGCTCGTCCATCTGTTCCGTGCTCTGCGTGACGGGCGAGGCGTAGATGATCTCGTCGAGCGTCACGTAGCCCTTGCGGCGCCCACGGCGGAAGAGATCGTCGAGCTTTTTCGCGCGATGGGCCGACATGCTGGGGCGGGAGCCGTAACCTGGCTTCGTGCCTTCCATTGTCGAACATCTGGCGGTTGAAAACCACCGGTCTTTGGGCGATCATATCTGGAGTTCAATGCGCGCGTGATGGCGTCCGACCACTCCTCAAAAGCGGGCTGGGTCTTGCGCCAGCCGTTGCAGATCGAGTCGCTCCGGCGGCAGCTCGGAAGCTCGGAGCGGACCGACGAGCTCCTGCGCCAAGTGCAGCACTATCGCGAGAACCTGGATGCGGTGGTGTACGCCCTGAGCAGCCGCGAGCTGGCCTCCGACCGCCGTCAACACCTGCTCGAGATCTTGCAGCGCCACCGCGTCGCGCTCGACGGGTGCCTGGCGAGCCTCGGCGTCCCGGTGGGGCGCTCGCCGATAGATCCGCTCTTTCACTTCAATCAGCTCGACCCGACGGTGCGGACGCACCTCGCCGCGATCTTGGGCGTCCCCGAGGAGCCTTCGTTTTACGAGGTGCTGGACATCAAGGCCGAGGAGTACCTTTCCCAGTACGGCGCCTTCCAGGCCGTGGCCGAGCAGGAGGGCTTCAAGGAGCGACGCCGCCTCTCCCGCACGGCGCGGCAAGGGGCGCTGATGCTCACGCTCAGCGGGTCGCTGATCCAGATCTCCGAGCCCGACGCCAAGGGGGGACGACGGTACCTCTACCAGAACATCTACGGCAACGCGCATCCCCCCGAGGGGGTGCTGCTGCTGGACCGCGACGTGAAGGTCGGCCACCGCGTCCACTCGGTGGAGCTGACCACCTCGCCCGTGCGGGTGCTGTGCGTGCCGAAGCGCGCGGTTCCCTGGCACGCGCAGGTGCGCACCTTCGAGCGGCTGGCGCGCACCTTCACCTCGCTCGCGGGGCGGTCGAGCGTGGGACTGGCGGGGGAGGTGGCTGCCGGCTCTCCCTTCCGGCTGGCCCGGCGTCCCAACTCGAGCGCCGCCGAGCGCGTGCTCAAGCAGGAGTACGGCGAGGGGTTCGGCCGCTTCGCCCGCCTGCGCCAGGCCTTCGTCGACGGGGAGGCCGAAGGCAAGCAAGAGGCCGAGATCCTCACGCTCTGCCACTACCTCCAGACGGCGGCGCGCGAGCTGGGGTTCAACGCGCGCCCGGTCGAGGAGGTTTCGGAGTTCGTCACCGACGAGGAGCATCACTACCGCATCGTCGGAGATCGACCGCGCTCGGTGGTGAAGCAGCTTCGCGGGGGAGGTCCCGAGGTGGTGCTCTTGAACATCTCCGTCGGGCGTCAGGTCGTGACCTGCAACGCGCCCCTCGCGCTGATCTCGAACGACGGTGCGCTCATCGAGATCACCGCCCCGGTGCAGCGCTTCCGGGTGCGCTGACCTTCGCCGGGATTACTCTTTCCGCTTGGGCTTGGTCAGGAGCACCACCACCTCGTCCGAGGCGGGGACGGGCCGCGGCGTCATGCGGGACGGTTCCTTCGGGCGGGTGAGCAGCAGCGGAATCTCGGGCCCCGTGAGGGGACGTCGCACCTCGGGCCCCGTCGCGGGACGTGCGAAGTGCGGCGCGGTCGGGGGACGCGCGCTCTGCGGCGCGGTCGGGGGACGTGCAATCTGCGGCGCGGTCGCGGGACGCTGGCGCAGCTCCGGGTGCGGCGGGGGCATCGGCGGAATGGGGGGCGGGACGCGGGTCGGGGAGGTAGGCGGCCGGCCGCGAGGAGCCACCGCGGCCTTGGGTGCGGCGGGCGGCGTCTCGAGCCGAGGCCGCGGCGTGGGGAAGACGCGGTCCACCACCACGCGCTCCCGGGTCGGCGCGTCCTCGGAGTCCACGACGAAGGAGCGCTCTTCGCCGCCGGCGATGGGGGTGGCGGCGGTGGCGAGGGGCGTCGCCCCGTGCGGCGCGCGGGCGTAGAGCGCGGCCAGGATACGCTGCAGCCGGTCCAGATTCGGGTAGAGCTGGAGGATGCGCTGGCAGAGGGCGATGGCGCTCGGGATCTGGCCCGACGCCGCGTACCCCTTCAGCACGCCTTCGTAGTGGATCAGCGACTCGTCCACGCGGCCCAGCCGAAGCTGGATCGCCGCGACGCGCAACCGGTCTTGAAGGCTGTGGGGATCGTCGCGCAGGCGGGCCAGGTACACCTTGAGGTCCGACAGGAGCTCGCGCTCTCCCTTGCCGCCCACCCAGCGCTCGGTGCTCTCGGCGACCGCGGCCGGTTGACTGGCGTCCGCGACGACCTGTTTCGGCAGGGGAGGTGGGCTAGGGGGCCGGGACGACTCGGACATGTGGCTCAGATCCTAACGCCTCGGGATCCTCAAGCGGCGCGGACCATAGCACGATCTCCTCGGGGAGATCCGCCTTTTTCACGCCGGCCGGCCAGAGCGGAGGCCAGAGCAGCGGCGCCGCGGTCGCGGCAGGGGATCGGTAGTGGGGGTAGGACCTGAAAATCTCGTGCAATCCGTAGGTTGAGCCACCATCGTCGCCGGGTTCGACCCCGCCCGCGAGCACCGCCGGGCGGGCTCCGTGGAGGAGCGGCGGGGTGGCCCAGAGGGAGATGCCCATGGCGAGGACCATCGTGACCGCCAGGAGCGAGACCCCCGTGGTAGCGGCGGCGCGGCGGCCATCGCTGAAGAGCTCGCGCAGGGCAGCGCCCAGGGCCAGAAGGCCTCCCAGCAGGCGGTACCCCGTGCGCCCGACGGCCCCGGCGCGGTAGAAGGTCCAGCTCGCGCGGTCCATGACCCAGGCGTCGTCTCCGAGGAGCGACAGAGCGGGAGGATGCCGGTACGAGGAGAAGTCCCCGCGCGAGTCCGGGCGCCGCTCGAGCACCCCCACGGCGTAGACCTCCTGGCCCTCGATGTTCTCGCGCTCGAAGAGCACCACCGCCGATTCGCGTCGCACCCCCACCGAGCCGCCGATGAAGAAGAGCCCTCGCTCGGCGCGCGCCCCCTGGCCCGTGACGCGCCCCGTCACCACCGCCGGGCCTTCGGAGCCATCGGCCCCGGTGCGCAGGCGCACGTGGCGATACGGTCCGTCGAGGAAGCCGAGCACCGGCCACCGCTGTGCCGCGCGAGCGATCGTGCAGAGCGGGACGCTCTCGGTCGGGTCTGCGCGCCGCCATCTGCGACGGCGAAGGAAGGCTCGTTCCCCTCGGTGCCGACAGCTCACCCGGAATCCCTCCTGGGGCGCGTAACGCGCCTACCGTAATTGTAGCGTCGCGATGGGCATCTGCTAGGATGGCCCGCATATTTCGTCGACGCGCAGGGAGGGTTGGCGTGATCAGCCGCGAGATCATCGAGAAGCTGCCGAAGACGGACCTGCACGTGCACCTCGACGGCTCGGTGCGGCTCGAAACGCTCATCGAGCTGGCGAGAGAGTACCGGGTGGACCTGCCGTCCTACACGACCGCCGGCCTGCGGGAGCTCGTCTTCAAGAACGAGTACAACAGCCTCGTCGAGTACCTGCAGGGCTTCAAGTACACCGTGGCGGTGCTGCAGAGCGAGGTGGCGCTCGAGCGTGCGGCCTACGAGCTCGCCGCCGACAACCAGCGCGAGGGGGTGCGCTACGTGGAGGTGCGGTTCGCGCCGCAGCTCCACGTCCACCTGCACCTCTCCATGGAGAACGTGCTGAAGTCCGTGAACCGCGGGCTCTTGCGGGCGAAGACCGACTTCAACCAGCGCCCGGAGGTGGTGGAGGGGCGCGAGCCTCCCTTCGAGTACTCCCTCGTGGTCTGCGCGCTGCGCTACTTCAGTCGCGGCCTCTCCGACTACTACGACAACATGCTGCGCGTGCACCGCTTTTCGCAGCCGAAGCGTGTGTTTGCGCTGGCTTCGTTCGAGCTCGCCCAGGCCGCGGTGCGCATCCGTCGGGAGCACGGCATCCCCATCACGGGGTTCGATCTGGCGGGGGCCGAGGCCGGCTTTCCCGCCGACGATCACGGGGAGGCCTACCAGTTCGCGCACAAGAACTTCCTCATGAAGACGGTCCACGCGGGCGAGGCCTACGGTCCCGAGAGCATCTTCCAGGCCATCACCGACCTGCACGCCGATCGCATCGGTCACGGTACGTTCCTGATGGACACGACCATGATCAGCGACCCGGGGATCGAGGACAAACAGCGCTACGTCGAGGAGCTGGCGCAGTACATCGCCGACCGGCGCATCACCGTCGAGATCTGCTTGACCTCGAACATGCAGACCAACCCCAAGTTCCGGGAGATCGCCGACCATCCGTGGGTCGGCATGCGAGGGGCGCGGCTCTCGACCACCTTCTGCACCGACAACCGCACCGTCTCGAACACCGACGTGTCGAACGAGATCGAGCTGGCGGTGCGGCACCTCAACCTGACCGCCGGGGACCTGAAGCGCATCCTGATCTATGGCTTCAAGCGGAGCTTCTTTCCGGGCACCTACCTCGAGAAGCGGCGCTACGTGCGTCGCATCATTGACTACTACGAGGCGGTCGTGCGGCAGCACCCCGAGCTTCAGGAGGGGTCGCGCCGCGGAGCGCCCACCGAATAGCGGCTGGCCCCAAGGGGCCGAGGCTGGATTCTGCCCCCGCGGGACGATAAGATAGGTGGACATGGACAGTAAGAGTACGGCCTCCGATCGTCGTAAGTTCGCTCGTGTGCCCTACGGGGCGTGGATCGAGAACGAGGTGGCGGACGAGGGGTTGCGCTTCTACCTGGCGCAGAATCTGAGCGCCGGGGGCCTGCTCTTGAAGGCCCAGGACAGCACCCCGCCGGCGGTCGGGAGCCGCGTGCGGTTGCGCCTGGTGGTAGAGAACGAGGCGCGGGTCATGTCCGTGCAAGGAGAGGTCGTGCGCCACGGCGCAGAGGGCAGCGGGGATTTCGCCGTGCGTTTCACCAACCTGGATCCTGCGCGGACGACCTTCCTGCAGGACCTTATTTCCGAGTTGTCGACGAGCTGACCGGCGAGCGTTCCCCGTCGCGATCCGCCAGTTTCCAGCTCTGGTCACGACGGAGTGACTAGAACACCGATCGGTGTTCTAGGGGCAGGAGTCATCGAAGCATGCCGCTAGACGCGCGCACCGCGCGACGTTTCGTGCAAGCGCTGGACGCCGAGTGTCGTCGCAACGTGAAGCACCTCAAGGTGCCGGGCTACCCGCGCCCCTACTACCTGAGCTACCTGCTCAGGGACATCCACTCGCTCCACATCTGGGGGCGCCTCGGCAACATCAATCAGGTGACGGACCAGTACACGCGCAACGTCTTCTGCGACTGCCGCGTGGGGTCCTATCGCTTCGACCAGATCTCCGAGGGCGGACTCGACGACCACGACGCCGAGGGCGAGGTCTCCGAGCACGTCGAGATGCCCATCGGCAACGACACCGACGCGCTCAAGTACCACCTCTGGAAGCTCACCGACGCGCGGTATCGCGAGGCGGTGCGGCACTACCTGCGCAAGAAGTCGGAGCACATCACCTATCTCGACCCCACCGACGGGCTGGCCTCGTTTCGCCGCGGCGTGGTGCGCAAGGACGTGCGCCTGCGTGCCGTTCAGCCCGTGGACGTGGAGGCCTGGATCGACTTCATCGTGCGTAGCTCGCGCGTGGTGAAGCGTTACCCCGAGGTGAAGAACTCGTGGGTCGAGGTGCGGGTGCGCGACGCGACGCGCATCTTCGTCAGCTCCGAGGGCTCCCAGGTGGTGGATCAGTCGCGCGTGTGCGAGCTGGCCTGCGACCTGTGGCTGCTGACGAAGAAGGGGGAGGCGGTGGCCACGCGCGTGGTGCACGTCTCCCCGACGGTGGACGACCTCCCCGACCTCCACGCCTTCGTGCGCGAGATCGAGCAGAAGATCGACGTCCTTCGCCTGCTCAGCCAGGCGCCCACGCTCAAGTCGTACGCCGGCCCCGTGCTCCTCGCGCCGGGGCCCGCGGGCATCCTGTTCCACGAGGTGCTCGGCCACCGTCTCGAGGGGACGCGCCTGCTCTCTACCCGCGAGGGGCAGACCTTCTCGCGGGACCTGGGCAAGCAGATCCTGCCCCCCTTCCTGAGCGTCACCGACGATCCCACGATGCGGCGCTCCTGCGGCGTGAACGCCGTGGGCTGCTATCGGTACGACGACGAGGGGACGCCCGCACAGCCCGCGCGCCTCGTCGAGCGCGGCAAGCTCGTGGGGTTCCTCTCGGGCAGATCGCCGGTGACGAAGGCCAAGCTGCCCCCGAACGGGCACGCGCGAAACGAGTATCACGAGCGGCCGATCGCCCGCATGGCGCACCTCATCGTGGAGGCGGAGAAGGGAGTGAGCCACGCCGAGCTGCGGCGCCTCTTCCTCGAGGAGCTCCGCCGGCAGAAGCTCCCCTTCGGGATCATGATCCTCGAGGCCGAAGGGGGCGAGACGGCGACCGACTCGTACGACTTCCAGGCCTTCATGGGACAGGTGACGCTGGCCGTGCAGGTCTGGGCCGACGGTCGCGAGAACCTGGTGCGGAACGTGAACTTCGTCGGCACGCCGCTCTCGGCCTTGCGCAACGTGGTGGCGGCCGGAGATTCCCCGCGCTGCGACAACGCCTATTGCGGGGCGGAGTCGGGGGTCGTCCCCGTCAGCACCACCTCGCCGGCGATCCTGATGTCGAACCTGGAGCTTCAGGCGGGGGACCAGCGGAAGTTCGTGCAGTACGTCTTGCCGATGCCCTTTGAGAAGAAGGCCGCGCTCCGAGGGCGAGCGCGTCGTCGGCGTTCCTAGCGCCGTCGGCGGCGACCCCCTGCAAGGCGGGCGCAGAGCGCCACGAGCCCGAGCGCGGCGAGGAGTTCGAGTCCGCGTCCCGCGGTGGCCCCGGGCAGCGCGGCGCACGAGGCCGGCGCCTCGCCGTTCGCGAGGGGCGGGGGGGCTGCTCCGTCCTGGCGCGCCGGTCCGCCCCCCTCTGTCGCCGAGGCGTCGGTCGACCGGCCGTCGCCGGAACCCCCGCCGTCGCCCACGGGGCCCTGGTCGCGCGCCGGAAGCGCCTCGCCCACGCCTCCGTCCTTGGGTGGCATCCCGGCCTCGGTCACCGTGCCGTCGAGCTTCACGCCCCCATCGGGCAGCGTCGCGCAAGAGGCCACGGCCTTGACGTTCTCCGCCAGATCCTGCGCCCCGCCGAGCGGCTCGGGCACCATCGACGCTCCGCCGTACGGACCCCCGCTGCCGACCTGCGAGTCCCGGTACATGGCGAAGTGCAGCGACGGGTTCTTGTAGAAATCGAGCTTCTCCTCGCCGCTCTTGCCGAGAGTGCCGAGGGTCTGTCCGGCCGTCAGCTTCTGCCCGGTCTTCACGGCAATCGAGTTCAGGAGCCCGTAGGCGGAGGAGTAGCTGTGTCCGTCTTTGAAGTCGTGCTCGACGATCACCAGGTAGCCGTAGCCCTTCCAGCCATTCTTGGCCCAGTCGGCGTAGCGCACCGTCCCCGCCGCGACGGCCACGACCGGCTTGCCGAACCCGCCCCCCACCTCGTCGCGCACGAAGTTGAGCGCGTAGTAGTCGTTGGCGTAGCCCGGGTCGTTGAGCCGCGTGCTCAGGCCATAGTTGGTGGTCACCATGAACTTGGTACCGCAGGGAAAGGGCGCTTGCAGGATCAGGCCGAAGGGGCGTGCCACGCCGCCCGGTTTGGGGGCAGTGAGAGCCCAGGCCGACGCCCCGGAGCCCACGAGGAGGCCCACAAAAATAACGCATCGCGCAAACACGGGATCCTCCCTAGAGATGGAGATTCGCCCCACTTCTTAGCGTGAGTGAGCGAAATGACAAGGGGTGTAGTGCGGAATCGCACATGAGGCGACCGGCGCGCGGTCGAACCAATGAAGACCCTTGGGGTTTGGGGTGTTGCCTATTTTTCCTTAACCCGGCGGACGTCGGCCCCGAGCTTCCGCAGCTTCAGCTCCAGACGCTCGTAGCCCCGGTCGAGGTGATAGATCCGCCGCACCGTGGTCACCCCCGTCTTGGCCACGAGGCCCGCGAGCACCAGGGCGGCCGAGGCGCGCAGGTCGGAGGCCATCACCGTGCAGCCGTGAAAGCGCGTCGGCCCGCGCACCATGGCCGTGCGTCCGACGACGTGCACGTCCGCGTTCATGCGGCAGAGCTCGGGCACGTGCATGAAGCGGTTCTCGAAGATCGTCTCGGTGATCACGCTCTGCCCCTCGGCCAGCGCAGCGAGCACCATGAACTGGGCCTGCATGTCCGTTGGAAAGCCGGGGTGCGGCTGCGTGGTGATCTCGACGGGCTCGAAGTGGGCCGCCCCGCGCACGCGGACTCCGTCCTGCGCCGCCTCGACGTGGACCCCCGCCTGCCGGAGCTTTGCGATCACGGCCTCCAGGTGCTCGGGGAGGCAGCCCTTGAGCAGCACGTCCCCGGCGGTGACCGCCGCCGCGACCATGAAGGTGCCGGCCTCGATGCGGTCCGCGATGATGGCGTGCTCGATCGGATGGAGCTCGTCCACGCCCTCGATGGTCACGACCGGCGTACCGGCCCCCCAGACGCGGCCCCCCATCTTGTTCAGCACGCGGGCGAGCTCTTCCACCTCGGGCTCGCGCGCGGCGTTCTCGATCACCGTGCGCCCCTTGGCGAGGCAGGCCGCCATCATCAGGTTCATCGTGCCGGTGACGGTGACGATGTCGCACACGATCTCCGCGCCGTGGAGCTTGCGCGCCCGCGCCTCGACGTAGCCCTCGCGCAGGTCGATGTGGGCCCCCATGGCGGCGAGGCCCTTCAGGTGCTGGTCGATGGGACGCGCCCCGATGGCGCACCCGCCGGGCAGAGAGACGCGCGCGCGGCCGTACCGCGCCACCGTGGGCCCGAGGACCAGCACCGAGGCTCGCATGGTGCGGACCAGCTCGTACGGCGCCTCGAGCGTGTCGATCGAGGAGGTCGCCACCTTGAGCGTGCGCCGCCCGGAGACCTCGGCCCCCATTCCCTCGAGGACCTTGGCCATCGTCTGAACGTCGTTCAGCGCCGGGACGTTCTTGAAGGTGTTGCGACCGCCCGTCAGGATGGCCGAGGCGATGAGGGGCAGCGCGGCGTTCTTGGCCCCGCTGATCTGAACTTCGCCGGTGAGGCGGTTCCCGCCTCGCACTACGAGTGCGTCCATAGGTCGAGGGCTCCTCGCGCGCTACTGATTCATCGCCGCGCGAATACGGTCGCGGTTGAAGAAGAGCAGCATCAGGATCGGATAGGGGGCGTAGAAGACGATCATCAAGATGGCCGAGGTGCCGCCGAAGATGCTGGCCATGCCGCTCGAGAAGCCGGCCGGGATGGCTCCCGACGGCGAATGTTTGGCGAGCGTCTCGATCATGCGCGCGTAGGCCGGGCCCACGACGGTGAGCGAGAGCACGATGACCCCTGCGAGCACGGCGAGGGCGGCGTAGCCCCAGTAGACCGACCAGCGGCAGGCCCACCGTCGGTAGCGCAGCTGGCCGATGCCGATCGCCAGCAGCAGCCCCGACATGGCGGAGAAGACCAGGCTCTGGGCGCCGATCACGGTGTAGATGGAGCCGATCTGGTCCATCATCGCGCGCACCGCCTCGGCTTCCCGTCCACGCAGCGACGAGCCCATGCGGCCCATGCGCGTCATGCTCTGGCCGGCGAGGCCCCCGCACGCGCCGAAGAGACCGCCGAGGAGCACGATCGAGCCGAAGACGATGGAGAGGACGCCGAACACTTTCGGTGCGCCGGTCGGCAGCGGCGGGGTGTCGGGGCTATGCGGCGCGGGCTCCCAGGCCGTGTCCGAGGCGGCCGGTGGCGCGTAGGGGTTGGACGGGGGGCTTTGCCGTGGATCCATGTTCGGTACGCTACTTCTTCGGCCGGCTGCGGGTGGGTACCGCCAGCTTCGGCTTCTCGGGGTGCGCGCGGTAGAGGATCACCGTGTGCCCCACCAGGCCGCAAAGATGCGATCCGGTGCGCGACGCGAGGTCGGTGGCCATCTCCTTCTTCTCCTCGGGCTCGTCGAGGCGAACCTTGATCAGTTCGTGATCGAGCAGCGCTTGGCCGGCCGCTTCGACGACGCCGTCGGTGATCCCCGCGCGGCCCACCTGCACGACCGGTCGGAGCGCGTGCGCCTGGGCGCGCAGGAAGCGGCGCTGGAAGCCCCGCAGCGGAGTCGGGGGATGAAGCTTCGGCGGGAGCTCGCTCATGGGCCCATCCCAGACCAAATCGCCGGGGAAGTAAAGCCCGCCGTCGGTTTGACCGCTCCGTCGACGCGTGGTACCTTGCTCGCACAACCGCCGACAAGAAAAACGATGAAAAGAGCCCGGTTTCCGTGGGCGGCACCCCGCCGCGCGTCCACCCTCCTGGTTGTCGTCACCCTTGCGAGCTGGCCCGATCACTCCCTCGTCGCGCAGGAGCGCCACGAAGGGACGGGCAAGCACGTGGCGGTCTTCGCCAAAGGCGAGCAGCAAGAGCGCGAGGGCGATCGCCTGGCCGAAGCGGGCAAGCGTGACGACGCGCAGAAGGCTTATCGCCAGGCCGTGGCGGCCTACCAGCAGGCCACGGTGCTCGCGCGCGACTACCTGCCGTCCTACCTGCGACTGAGCCGCGTGTACGGCGTGCTCGGGATGCACGCGGCGGCCGCGGCGATGCTCAAAGGAGCCGTCTCTCGCTTTCCCGCCAGCGCGGCGTTGAAGGAGCAGCTCGGCATCCACCTGACGGCGGCGGGCTACGCGAAGGAGGGGGTGGCGATGCTCGAGGAGGTGGTCCGCGCCCAGCCCAAGAATCTGGCCGTGCAGCGGGTCCTTGCGACGCACTACGAGAAGGTGGGGGATTGGGCCAAGGCGGCGGCGGCGCTGACGGCGATCCTGGACGAGGAGGAGGACAGCCACGGCGAGCGGGTGAAGCTCGGCACCGCGCTGCTCCGGCTGCGCAAGCTCGGTGACGCGCTCGAGGAGTTTCGCAAGGTGCCGCAGGGGACGGCGGCCTACCTGCCGGCGCAGATGGGGCTCAGCGACGGGCTCGTGATGTCCGGCAAGGCGGCGGAGGCGCTCGAGGTGCTCCGGCGCGCGCAGACCGGTCTCTCGGCCGATTCGGTCGAAGGGAAGCAGGTGGCCCTGCGCGTGGCGCGCACCCTGCGCGTGCTGCGACGCTTCAACGAGGCGCTATTGCGCTATCGCGACTATATCGGTCGCGCGCCGAAGGACGCGCAAGGCTATTTCGGTGCGGGCGAGTGCTACCGCGAGATGCGGAACTATGGCCAGGCCCTGGCGCAGCTCCAGTACGCGCTGCAGCTCGACGCGCGGTCGGCGCCGACCTACGAGGCGCTCGCCCGGACCTATCTCTCGCAGGGGAACATCCGCCAGGCGCTGCACATGCAGCAGCAGGCCGCCCGCCTCTCGCCGGGAGATCCCCGGCAGACGGCGCTCCTCGGGCGGCTCCAGCGGCGCGGAGGAAATCCGAAGAAGGCGCGCGAGCTCCACGCCGGTCTGACGGAGCAGCACCCGACGAACGCCGAGTTTTTGACCGAGCTCGGTCACGATCACTACTACCTGGGGCAGCAGGAGCAGGCCGTCGAAGCCTATCGCAAGGCGGTGAAGCTCGACGCGCAGGCGCGCGAGGCGCGTATCGGTCTCGTGATGGTGGGGCTCGCGCGTGCGCACCAGCTGAGTCGCGCGCGCAAGCTCGCGGACGCCTACGCCGAGCTGGAGAAGCTGCTCGATCACAACGTCATGCCGGCCGAGGTGCGGGGTGCGATGGCCGCCGTGGCCCTCGAGCAAGGTGACGCCGCGCGGGCGCAGAAGGTGCTGGCGGGGATCCCCGCGAACGAGCGCGGCGACTGGAAGACGGGCCTGCTCGAGGGGCGCGTGCTGGTCGCGCTCGGCAAGGGCGCGGCGGCGCTCAAGGTCCTCGCGCGCGTGGGGACAGCGAGGCTGTCGGCCGACGACGCGGGGGCGGTGGAGCTCGCGACCGCGGCGGCGGAGCTCCTCGCCAAGCAGGCCGACCGCGCGGTCGTGCGCTTGCGGCGCCTCCCGGGGAAGGAGGCCCAGGGCGAGACGGGCAAGGCGCTGCTCGGGCAGGCGCTCGTGCGCCGGGCCAACCTCGAGTGGGAGGCGGGGCGGGCCAAGAACGCGCTCAAGGACCTCGTCGACGCGGAGGCCTCCAAGGCGCTCCTCGGCCCGGAGGACGTGCAGCGCGGCCGGCTCCTCACCGCGCTGGCGGCCGCCGAGGAAGGGCAGCGCGAGCTCTCGGTGCGCGCCTTCACCGGCTTCACGGGGAGCAAGAAGCCAGCGCCGGAGCGGGTGATGGCAGGCGCGTACGCGAACCCCATGGGGGTGAAGCTGCTGCGCGCCTACCTCGACTACCGCGCGGGGACGTTCGACCTGGCGATCAAGGTGCTGGAGCCGATCTACCGCCAGCGCAAGACCAACGAGGACGTCTCGGGCCTCTACACCGCGGCTCTGCGGCAGCAGGCGCACAAGCTCTATGCGGCGGCCAACTACCGCGGTGCGGATGCGCTGGCCACGAAGCTGCGCACGACCCTCGGCAAGCCGAATCCCGCCGACGAGCTCTTCCAGGCCTGTCTCCAGTTCCAGATGAAGGAGACGGGGCCGGCGATGAAGGCCTTCGAGCGGCTGGCGGCGCAGGTGCCCGAAGCGCGGCTCAACCTCGGCATCTTCTACGACGAGGTGCAGAAGGACAAGAAGGCGGCCTACCTGGCCTACGTGGCCTACCTGCGGGCTGCGGGCGGGCGCGGCTTGCCGGCCGTACGGCAGTGGGTGCAGACCAAGGAACGCATCTTCGGGTTCGGAGGTGGTCGATGACCCGGCGCATCGCAGTCACGGCAATCGTCGTCGTCGTCGGAGCCATGGCCGCCTCCACGGCTCGCGCGCAGAAGAAGCTGGTGGTCGGCATGTACCTGCCCACGCTGGCGGGCGTCGGTCGCGCCGAGCGCATCGAGGCGGTGGAGAAGCTGGCCGCGCATCTAGCGGAGACGACCGGTCGCTCCTTCAGCGGCCGGAGCTTTGCGAGCGACAAGGATCTGTACGCCGCGGCGGCCAAGAAGGCGGTGCACTTCGCCGTGGTGGGGGCGCAGACGCTCTCCGAGCAGGCCAAGGGGTGGGTGGCCTTTGCCTCGCTCTCGCGGCGCGGCGCGACCACCGGTGCCTGGCAGATCCTGGCCAAGGCGCCGATCAAGAGCGTGAACGAGCTCGCCGGTAAGTCCGTCGTGCTTGCGCGCGTGGGTCGTTTCGACAAGGAGTTCGTGACCAACGTGCTCCTCGACGGCGAGGTGGCGCCGTCGTACTTCGAGTGGCTGAAGGTCCCCGACACGGCGTCGGCGATCCAGGCGCTCAAGCTCGGCAAGGCGCAAGGCACCGTCTTGCCCGAAGGGGGGTCGGCCGAGGGTTTTGCGGCCATCTTCTCCTCGAAGCCCGTTCCCCTGCCCGTGATGGTGAACGTGGCGAAGGTCGCGGCGCCGATCCAGGCGCAGGTGCTCCAGGCCCTGCTCACCTGGCCCGGCAACTTCATCGGCTACAGCGGCTGGATGCGGATCAAAGAGGGAGGTGTGGGGTCGGTGCGGGCGCAGCTCATGACCGGGCGCCCTCGCCGCAAGCCGTCGCCCGTGGCGCCGAAGCCCTTCCGGCTGGCGGCGCGTCGGGTGCTCGCAGACTACCAGGCCGACGTGAAGCTCCCCTCGGCGCTCGGCCTCTTTCGCAAGCCCTACCTGAAGCCGGACCAGGTCGAGTAGAGCCCGGCGAGCAGCACCGCCGCGCTACGTCCGCGGCGTGGTGCGAGACGAGAGGAGGGCCTTCGTGAGCCAGCGGCCCGTGGACCTGCTCCTGCTCAACGCGACGAACCTCGCGCAGACGGCCGTCTACGCCTACGGAGGCTTCGTCCAGACCTCGGCCCTCGCCCGCCAGCACGGCCTGACTGTCGAACGCTGCGACCTGCTCGGGGTGCCGCCGTCGCAGTGGGAGCTGGTCATCGCAGGTCTGCTCGCTCGCGCACCGCGGATGGTCGGGATCCACCACCGCAACTCGGACGTGCTGGCGATCGAGGAGTATCTTGGAGGTGCGACGAGCACGAGCTTTCTCACGCCGCCCGACGAGCCGCGCTACCTGCCGCTCGTGCCCCTGCGCCGTCTGATGGCCATCCTCCGGCGACAGACGGCGGCGCCCGTGGTCGTGGGGGGCATCGGCTTCAGCGCCTCCCCGCTCGCCTGCTGCCGGCTCCTCGAGCCGGACTTCGGGGTTTGCGGCGAGCCCAACGAGTTCTTCGCGCGTTTCGACGATGTTCTGGCGCGGCGCGACCTGGCGAGCGTCGCGAATCTCGTCTATCGCGACGGTGACCGCTACGTCATGAGTCCGCGCCGGTTCTTCGCTCCATTGGCCGAGCGTGAATACGACGACGAGGTGACGAACGAGCTCCTAGCCTTCTACGGCGGCCCGAGCGCGCAATACGGCTATTCGGCGGCGATCGAGGTAAGCCGAGGGTGTCCCTTTTCCTGCTACTACTGCCTCGAGCCCGAGGTCGAGGGCCGCGCCGTGCGCGAGCGTGACCTCGAGGCCGTGCGTGGCGACCTTGAGTATCTCGCTGCGCGGGGAGTGACCTCCTTCTACATGGTCGCCTCCGAGCTCAATAACCTCGCGGGGGCACCGCTCCTTTATCGGCTGGCGGAGCTCTTCATCGAGCTCAACGCGCGTCGGCCGCAGCAGCCGCTGTGGTGGACCGGCTACCTGCTGCCCACCCTCGAGCGAGAGACCGTCGAGCTCCTCAAGCGGGCGGGCTATCACCTCGACATGTTCATGATCGACTCGCTGAGCGACGACCACCTCCGCCAGATGCGTGCCCCCTACGACGCGCGCCGCGTGGTGCAGTTCCTGAAGGACGTGCACGAGGTGGGCCTGCTCGGACCGGCAAACGATCCCGCGCTCGCCTCGGCCAAGATCTTCTACTTCCTCGGGGCCCCCTTCACCACGGCCGCGCACGTGCGGACAGCGCTCGCCACCTTTGACGCGACGGGCCTCGGCGCGGTCGCTCCCGCGGCGGCGGTCGTGAAGGCCACGCGGGTCTTCCGCCTCGGCGGGAAGCTCAACTGCGCGCCTGCCGACTCCGAGCTCCTCCTCTTCCGAGAAGACGAGACAGACCCGACGAAGGCCGCGACGTTCGCGTTCGACGAGAGCGACCCGGACGCGCTGGCCTGGCCGGTCTACGCTCAGCCCAGGGAACTCGTGCAGCGCCTCGGCGGCTGGCCGGAGCTGGTGCAGTTCTTCGATTGGGCGGCGGAGACCTTCCTCTCCTCGGGTCACGAGGCGAAGAGGGACTGGAGCGCGTTTCTCGGGGCGCACAGCTCGCGCCCGGCCGTCCGCGCGCTGCTCGAGACGGTTCTCGCGCGGAGCGAGGCGTACGGGCTCGCTGACTTCTTCGAGGACGAGGAGTCGGAGGCCGGACGCATGCTCAAGCGACTCGTCGCGCCGCTTCGGCGCGGGGAGCCGGAGGATGAGCTCGAGCTCCTCTTCACGCCTCCGGCCGAGCAGCGCCAGCTGGTGGACGTCGTGGCCTCGGTCGTCCTCTATGTGATCTTTGCGACTCACCCGGAAGAGGTGCACGCCGTGCAGGAGCATCTCGGGCTACCGACCGACGAGGAGAGCGCGCCGTCGCCGTGGGAGGTCTGCCAGGCGCTCTACCTGCGCTACGCCACGGTGGAGGAGCTGCGTGACGACGTGGCGCGGAGGGTTGGCGGTGGCCCCGGGGGCGTGGGGAGCTTCTACCTGGAGTACCTGCTCTACGAGAAGAACGTGGTCCTGCGGCCGGAGTACCGGCCCTTCTTCTGCGACGAGTAGGTTGTGCGCGTGAGCGCTCGTCGGGGAGCGCTCGTCGGGGAGCTTGCGTCAGGGAACGAGCGTCGCCGCCACGGCGGCCAGCTCCGCGGCCTGCGACCGGACCTCTTCCGGACCCACGATGACGAGCAGGGAGCGGCGCGCGTCGAAGATGCGTCGCGCCTGACCCTGGACCCCGTCGGAGGTGAGCGCCTCGATGCGCGCCGGAAGGGACGCCATCCAAGCGGCGGTGCGACCGCAGCTCAGGTTGATGGCGAGGAAGCGGGCGATGGCCTCGTTCGTCTCGTAGCCTTGCGCGGTGTCTGCGGCCAGGACGAAGGCCTTGGCCACGGCGAGCTCGTCCTTCGTCGCAGGCTCTTCGAACGCCGAGCGGAGCACGGCGGTCAGGGCCTGGATGGCTTCGAGCGAGCGAGCGGGAACGCACGAGATGGAGACCGCCAGATGCGCCGGGTCGATGGCCTGCGAGAGGAAGATGTTAGGCGAGTAGTCCAGGCCGCGGCGCTCGCGGATCTCGGTGAAGAGGCGCCCGGACTGGTAGCCGAGCACCTTCTCCATGAGCAAAAGGCTCGGCCAGTGCGGGTCCGTCGAGGGGGGAGCGGCGAAGCCCCAGAAGAAACGCACCACGTCGGTCGCGATGGGGTCGAAGGTCCACGCGAAGGCCGTCCGCGGCTCCTCCTGCGGGACCAGGGGCATGGGAGTGGCCTTGCGCTTCATTTTCCGTAGGCGGGCGGCGACCACCTCTTCGACCTCTCCAGGGTCGATGTTTCCGACCACGGCCAGGTTGAGGCGCGAGGGCGGATAGAGCTCGGCGTGGAGGCGAGCGAGGTGGGCGCGGGTGAGGCGCGAGAGACTCTCCTTGGTGCCGAGGGGGTCGTATCCGTACGGGTGGACGCGATAAAAGCGGTGGCTGAAGAGCGTGGCCGTGAGGCCGAGGATGTTGTCGTCGAGGTACTCGAGCGCCTGCAGGGTGGCGAGCCGGGCTCGAGCCACCGTGGGAGCGGGGAAGGTGGGCTCGAGCGCGCAGTCGAGGAGCGCGCCGAGACCGTCGCGCCAATGGCTCCCCGCGAATACGCCTTGCAGCGAGAGCGTGTTGCCGCCGGAGGCGGTGGCGATCTCCGACCCCGTGGCCTGGACGCGCCGGCGGAGCTCCCTCGGGGTGACGCCGCGTGCGCCGGCGGTCAGGGTGTCGGCGAGGAGTTCGCTGGCCCCTTCCATCCCGCGGCGTTCGAAGCGCAGGCCGCCCGGGAAGCTGGCCGCGAGGGCGACCGTGGGCGTGGCCGTGCGTCGCATGGTGACCAGGCGCGCGCCGCAAGGGAGGCTCACCTCCTTCCACCTCAGCCCCGCTGACGCCGGTCGGCGCGACCCTCGAGCGCGCGCTCGCGGAGCGCGTTCGGGAGGCAGCGGCGTGGCCCAGGGGGGGAGCACCGGCGCGGTGCCGTCGGTCGCGGCAGGGAGAGCGGCTGCGCGACGGAGCGTCTCGAGCCACTTCTGCTTCTCCGTCGCCGAGCCGACCCAGCCGCGCGGCAGCTGGAGCACGAGCGTCAGGCGATCGGGGCGCAGGTAGCGTCGGGCGAGCTCCTGGAGCTCGGCGGGCGTGATGCGGACGATGGCCTCGAAGAAGGAGCGCTCGAGGCGATGGTCCCCTGCGATGGTTTCGAAGAAGCCCTGCCAGTAGGTCCGACGCGCCACCGTCTCGCGGTCGAGGAGGCCCTCGATGAGCAGCGCGCGTTTCAGATCGTCGAGCGCGTGGGGCGCAAGACGCTGCTGGGCCCGCGCGACTCCTTTCAAGGCCGCGGCGACGAGGGCGGGGACCTCCTTCTTGGTGCCACCGGCCTCGACCAGCACCCGCATCGCTCCGCTCAGTCGAAAGAGCTCGTGCTCGCCGGTCAGCGAGGGTGCGGCCCCGGTGGCCTCGACGACCGCCTGCCCCACGAGCGGGGCGCTCCCCTTCGAAAGCAGGCGGAGCAGGAGCTCGAGGCCGGGCGCGTCCGGGTGGAGAAACGGGGCCGTGCGAAACGCGAGCGTCAGGCGCGGTTCCGTGGCCCAGGAGCGCAGCAGGTCCACTCGCACCCCACGTTGAGGCGGCTCGTTCGGCACCTCGAGCGGGGCGGGCGCGCGTCGTCGGGCTCCCGGGAAGGCCGCGAGCAGCGCTTTCTCGAGCGCCTCCTGGGGAAAGGCCCCCACGCTGACGGCCACCATGTTGCCGGGCACGTAGTGCCGTCGGTGATAGCTGCGCAGCCCGTCCAGCGTCAGCGCTCGCACCGAGGCGGGACTTCCGAGCCCCGAGTTGCGGTAGCCGAGGCGCCGGAAGACCAGCGCGTACGCCTTATCGAACGCCTCCACGTGGGGGATGGTGGCGCTGTACATGCGGATCTCTTCCTGGATGACCTTCTTCTCGCCGACCAGCACCTCTTCGCGGAAGCCGGGTCGCGCGATGCGGCGACAGAAGGTGCTCGCGGCCAAGAGCAGCCGCGCCGAGTCGACGAAGAGCTCGTAACGCGTCCAGTCGTAGTCCGTGTCGCCGTTGCTCCAGCCCCCCCAGCGCTCGACCTCCAGTGCGGGGTCGTTTCGCCCCTCCCCCGAATAGAAGACGAGGTGCTCGAGCGCGTGCGCGGTCCCCGAAGCGCCTTCGGGGTCGTCAACGCAGCCGGCGCGAATCCAGAGCTGGAACCCTCCGGTAGGCGTCGAGGCGTCCTCGGTGTGCAAGGACGTCATTCCGTTGGGAAGGATCCGGCGGTGGGCGGCAGCCCCGCCGGTGCCCGGAATCAAGTCTTTCAAGGCAACCTCCGTGACGGTCGCGACGCTGTTGATTCGTGGTCAAACATGGATCGCGGCCAAGGTGCCCTTGTTCAGTGCGTCCATTCTGGATAATAGGGAAACAGGGTGGGTTTTCTCCCGTGCCTCTTGCCATAGAGATAGCTGTAGGCTGCGAAGCCGGCGGTGGCACCCTCGTGGAGCGCCTTGGCTATCGAGAAGGGTTCCCCCGTAACATCGCCAGCGGCGAACACGCCCGGCACGGAGGTCGTTGTTCGCCGATTGATCTCGATGAACCCCTCGCGCCCGACGAAGGGCTGAGCCGCAGCGAAGAGCATTGCGGTGCCTTGCCGCTCGTAGGATTCGAAATCCACCAGCAACGAGCCCACGGCCATCTCTTCTACCTTCCCCGTGCGGCTATCGCGCAGCTTTAGCACGATACGTTCGTCGACATCCTTGATGTCCACGACGCTTGCATCGAGGACCCAGGGGTTTGGTGGGTCCGCCCCAGGGGGCTCGGCGATGAAGGTCACATTTACGTCACGCGGCGGCACCGTCCACGACGCGCATAGGCGGGCGACGTGCCGCGAACCGATGATCGCGACACCCTCCTCCTGCCGCTCCTCCTGGAGCTGCTGCAACCTGTCAATGAGCGCCCCGTCGCCGAGCACCCACCAGAGGGCACGGTCTTGCCAGTGGAGCTCGCTCTCTTGCGCATGGGAGCGCCGAAAGCCGCAGGCAAACACCACGGCCGTGCAGGTGTACTCGGAGCGCGACGTCTTGATGTAGAAGGTATCCGGGTCTCGTACCTCAAAGCCCAGGACTTCCTCTCCCCGCTTGACGACGGCTCCCTCCTCCTCGCAGGATTTGATTAGGAGTCCTAACTCGCGTTTCGTGAAGAAGTATTTGGAGGAACCCATGAAGAGAGGCTTCCAGCGAGACCCGCCTCCGAGAGCGTCGCTCGCCTCGAGAACCAGCACGCTGAAAGGCTCGTGGTCGGGAATCTCAGCAAAGACGATTCGCGCTGCCGCGGCCAGCCCGGCGGGGCCTCCCCCGATGACAACGACGTCGTAGTGCTCCATTGGCTCTGCCACCTCACCCCGTCCGGTCGCGAGCTCACGTGCAACCGGAGCTGTGCCTCACCATCTTGCCGTAGTGAAGACCGTCCCGCTCAAGCCCCAGCCCAGGTGCGGCGACTACCAGACAGACATGCCGGCCGAGAAGACGAAGCTGATGCCCGGTTGCGTGTAGTTGAGCGCCTGGCCGTCGTCGACGCCGCCCGCGAACAGGTTGGTGAAGGCGTAGTTGCTGTACTTCTGGTTGGCCAGGTTGTGGCCGACGAAGGAGACGTAGAGGTCGCGGTACAGGTTGTCGATGGTGAAGCCGGCCGAGAGCAGGAACACGGTCGGCGCGTCGGATTGTACCAGCGTCCCGCCGCGCGCCGTCTCCGTGGCGTCGAGAGCGAGCACGGAGCGCCGGATGCCGTTCAGCACCGTGGCGCGGGTCATCACGCGCAGCCAGCGCCAGAGGCGCAGCATTCCGCCGGCCGAAACGGAGTGCTGGGGTCCCACCTGCGCCAGGCCTCCCTCGATCTCCACGTCCTTTAGGCGTACCTGGTTATACGCATAGGAGACCCAGGCCGCGTGGTCGCCGCGAAACGTGGCATCCAGGCGCGCCTCCGCCGACAAGATGTCGCGCTTGATCTTGGGTAGCGCGTAGCGGGTCTCGGGATCGAAGAGGTTCGGCAGCTGCGCGAAGATGCTCTCCACCGAGGTGATTGCGAAGTCGCCGCGCACGAAGAAGCGGCGGAAGGGGCCCACGTCGCGCAGGATCTGGGAGTTGATCTCGAACTGGTAGGCCGTGCTGGTAGACGGTCGCATCGGTGCCGCGCCGTCGTCGGGCCGCTGGTACTGTCCGAGCGGCGCGGAGAGGGGTTGGCGCCCGAAGCGGTCGCTCATCGTGGGCGGTCGCAGGCCGGTGCCGACGTTGACCTTCGCGTAGTTCTGCCCGAACAGACGCGCGACGACGCTGCCGGAAAGCAGCGCGACGGGGGCGTAGCTGTCGGAGTAGTTGTAGCGCAGGCCCCCGGAGATGGCGATGCGGTCGAGCAGCCGGACCTCGTCGGAGACGTAGGGCGACAGCACGAAGGCGGCCGCGTCGGTGATGAAGGGCTGCAAGGTGCCGTAGTAGCCGTTCGCATCGGCCAGGGAAATGCTGGCGCCCGAGACGCTCTCGCGAAAGGCGTCGATACCCCCGGTCAGGGTGTTCGTGACGATCTTGCGCAGGGAGAAGGTCCAGTTGACCTCGGCCAGGCCGCCGAGCTTGAGCGCCGTGCCGCCGTCAACGAAGGTGCCGTACCCTCCGCGATAGTAGGGCGACCCCGCGGACCATAGGCGGTTATCGAAGGCCAGCACGTTGCGATAGAAGTAGCCCTTGGCCAGAACGCCGAGGTCTCCGTTCAGGAACCGGCTGGAGTACATCAGGTAGGCCGCCCAGTCGTCGCTCTGGCGGTAGCCGTTATCCCGGTAGGCGAGGATGCCCCCCTCCTCGCTCGCCTGAAAGTAGTTCCGCGAGTAGGGGATCCGGCCGAAGAGGGTGAAGTCCTTGTACTTCACCTTGCCGATGGCCTCGAAGAAGTAGTCCGACTTGTTCGTCGTGGTGCCGTCCGTGCCCGCCTGGTACTTGCCTCCGTGGGCGAAGCTGCGGGCGGTCGTGCCGCTCAGCTCGACGTTCGCGCCTCGTTCGGTGACGAAGCTGACCCCGAGATAGGCGTCCAGATCTCCCCACCGCTTGCCGGCCTTTAGGCCATAGCGCTGGTAGCCGAAGGAGCCGAACTCGACGCGGCCGTGTACCCCGTTGATGTCGGCGCCGTTGCGGCTGATCAGGTTCACGACGCCGAGAAGCGAGTGGGATCCCCAGAGCACGCCGCCCGGGCCGCTGATCACCTCGATGCGCTGGTAGTTCGACAGGTCGAGCCCCAGCCCGGCGGGGAAGTAGTTCGAGAGGTGCGAGTTGAGCGGCGTGCCGTCGAGCAGGAGGAGCGCCGTGTGCGTGAGACCGCGGGTGGCCGGGGTGTCGAACCAACTCGCCGGGCGCGCGTCGAAGCCAGGGGTCGTGCTGAGGAGGTCGTTGAGCGTGAGAAAGCCGAAGCTCGAGAGGTACTGGTGGTCGTAGACCGTGATGATCGCCGGCGCCTCTTCGAGCGTCTTCGGCAGCTTCGACGCGGAGAACACGAGAGAAGCGGTGTCGTCGGCCTTCTTTTCCTTTTCCTTGGAGACGGGTTCGGCCCAGGCGGTGGAGGCCACGACATGGCTAGAGATCAGCAGAGCTACGGTCCCCCACCTGGCGGCTATCTTCATGGTCTCGCTCCGCGGCAGACGTTCGTTACAGCTACCAGTTGAATAAGATCACGTTCGCCCCGGCCGACTTCGGAGCGGCCCAGGGGTTGAAGCGTGCGGCGAACTTCGTGTGTAGGAAGAGAAGGCGACTGAGCGCCAGGAGGCTGTGCAGCACGAGCGGCACGTGGAGCTGTACCACCGGCATGCCTGCGGTCCGCAACGACTGAACGTCCCCGTAGCCGCCTCGAATCACGTCGACGAGGGGGTAGAGGAGATTGTTGAGGATCGAATGCAGCAGGAAGCCGACGACGAACAGGTTGTCCTTGGGAATCTGGGGCACCCAGAGCAGAACTTCGGTGGCGACGGCGTCGAAGATGAAACCGGTGAGGCTGATGGCGATGCGCTTGTCGCGGGGGGTGTCGTCGGGAATGTGCCAGAGCGGGATGAAGATGCCGTCCCACCCGCTGGCAGGCCACTTGAAACTTACCCCGAGGGACTTCGACATGATGAAGTGTCCCAGCTCATGCCAGACGGTGGAGGCGACGATGCCCATTATAACCAAGCCGACGTTCCAGGAAAATCTCCCGAACTTTTTCCATCCGCTGTCCTTCGAGTAGTCGAGGCGGTGCGTGATGGCGTAGTTGGGATTGAAGTACAGGCCGCTGAAGCGGTCCCACACCGTCGGGCGCGGGAGGACGACCGGCTTCGGCGCCGCGGGAGGCTGAGCTGCGGCAGCCGGCGAGCCCGGCTGCGATGCTGGACCTCGCATGGCGAGAAGCGGTGGCGAGGCCTTCGCCCGAGGCCCCGCTGCCTGCGCTGGACGAAGCTGCGCGCAGAGCAGGAGCACGAGGGGGCCTGCGAGGGCTGCGACGCGCATCGTCGCGACAAAGAGCCGTAAGGCCGTCGTCGTCCCCTCGAAGGCGGCGTGGGTCGTCGTTGTCTGCGGCCCTCTGGAGGCGTTGGATGCGTCCCGCACGGGGGGATGGCTTCGCACGAGTCACCGGCAAGGGCTTAGCGGCTGCGACCGCTCCGCGGGGGGGTGAAGGTCGGGAGCGCAACCCCGGCCGCAGGCGCTTCGCGCAGCTCTCTCGCGTGGTGGCCTGCCGAGACGCGCTGCTGTGGGGCGCCGTCGCCGGGAGGGGGCGCTGAACGCGTCATTGGTCCGAGGACGAGGAGGGCGTGGGGGTGGCTTCCTCAAAGCGCGGATCGTACTCGGCGTTGATCCGCACGACCACGTTCTTCAGCGTGGTGCCCACGTCCGACTCCTTCACGACGACGCGTGGGACCCCCCGCTTGCCGTAGGGGAGCGCACAGCGGTAGTACTCGTCGTGCAGCGCCTCCTCGGCCGGTCCGCCTACCAGATAGGGCGGCGGCTCGCAGGTCCCGGTGTTGATCAGGTCGCCGGAGCGGAGCGGAACGAACCCCTTGGGCCGAGACTGCGGCCACCAGACCGCGGCGATCCAGTGCGTGCCGACGTTGAGCCGTCGGGGAAAGGTCAGCGTTTGGCCGCCGCGCAGCGACAGCGGTCCAATCGTGGGATAGAACTCCGCGAGAGAGGTGGCCAGCGCCAGCGAATACGGGGGCCAGCGATTGAAGACCCGCAGGTAGAGGGTGCCGATGTATTCCGAGTCGGCGAGGCGCTGCCGTGCAGCGGGGTCGAGCGCTTCGTCGTCGAAGAAGACCTTGAGATCCATCCCGGCATTCGGGCAGCTCTCGCCGACGCAGGGTGCGGGGGGGATCTCCGGGCCCTCGCACCCTGCTGCGGCGAGCGTCAGGTGCGCGCCGAGCAGTAGCAGGGTGAGAGGCCCGTGTGGCCGGTGTGACGTCGGAGGCATCGCTGAAAGTTGGGGAGTGCGCTACGGCTTACTGCGGGGCGGCCGGCTTGCCGAGCCCGGGGGACTTGCCACACACGGTCTCGACGAGCGGGTCGGTGCCGCACTTCACGACCTTGAGCGGCGGCAGGTTCTCCATCCCCGCCTTGACGGCATTCATCGTGACCGGCGAGACGGTGGTGTTCATGTCCATCTTCACCGTGCCGGTCGCGCCCTTCTTCTCACCGCAGGCGTCCGCGTTAACGGTATACGACCAGGTGAACTTCGTGTCGCTCTCCGGGTTCACCACCGACCAGCCGAGGTACATGCGGCACCACGCCTTCTGGTCCAAGCTGATGTCGGCGGCCGCCCAGAGCTTCGGCGCGTCCGAGTAGTAGGTCAGCTGCCGGGCGCCGGGGCCGATGACTCCCGAGAAGTCCCAATCCCAGGTTCCGAGCAGGTTAGGAACGGGGTTGATAGTGGTACCACCGCCGCATCCTCCAGCGACGGCCGTCAGACCCACCAAACCCAACGCGAGACCCATAAGGCGCGAACGCATGCTCACCTCTCCTTGTGGCGTTATTAATTTTGGATGCCAGTAATACGGTCAAGGTACCGAACGCGATCAGTGAAGTCAAATTCTTTGGCGGAGACGAAAACGCTTTCTCGCAAGCAATAGCGACGGAAACATCGCACCTTAGTGGCCGGAAGGCGCCTGGGTGCGATGATGTCGGCGCAGCGTCGCCGCTCCGGTGCGCAAACGCGGCGCCAGCGACGGTGTTGCACGTTCGAGGCGTGAGCTGTTGGGGGGGGGCCGCCTTGCCGGCTTGACCTGCATCAGCTATTCTCCGGGCCATGCAAAACCATGCGCGCGAGGGCGTTTCGGGTGTTCGGCCCGCGACTGCGGGGGCCGAGCGGTTGTCGGACGCGCTGATCATCTGGCCGCCATTCGCCTGGGATGCGGTGAAACGTCCTTATCCCGCGCCCTATTGGCTTGCGTCGGACCTGATCGGCCACGGGTTTTCGGCGGAGGTGTGGGACGTCGCCCGGGCCGCTTTCGGGCGCATGCTCGACCGTGACTTCCTGGAAGGCGTTCACGAAGCCATGACGGCGCGACGGGACGCGTTCGAGAAGCAAGCCGAGCTCTCGCCCGAGGACGCCGCGACCTACCGCAGCCTGCTCTCGATGATCGTCAGGATGCGGCTGGTGCTCGAGAACCACGAGGAGGTCACGCGCGCGGGGAGCCGCGACGAGCTCCTCTTCCGCGAGAACGTGCCGATCATCTCGATCCTCACGCCGCTCGCCGAGGACTTCTTCTTCGCCTCCTCCGCGCGCTACATGGAGGTGACGGCGAGCATGCGCACCGTCGAGGGAATTCGCGAGCTGCTCGCCAGCCCCGACGTGGTTCGCTACCGCGATTTCATTCGGCCCATGGTCAAGGAGATGATCGAGAGGCGCCGCCCGAGGCTCGTCGGTCTCTCGTTCACCTTCCCGCACCACGCCCTGTCGGTGCTCGTCCTGGCGCACGAAATAGCGGCAATCGATCCCAGCATCCACATCACCGTTGGCGGCCAGATGGTGAGCTACCTGGAGCGCCACGAGGCGCTGCAGCTTCTCCACGAGGACGTCGGGTTTCACTCGGTAACCTACTTCATCGGCGAGGACGCCCTCGGGGCCATCGTTCGCGCCCTTCGCGACGGGGAGCCTCTGCCCGAGCTTCCGAACGTCTGGTATCGCGGCACTCCCGCGGAGGGCCTCGTGCGCCCCCGGTACAACCCGCCGCCACCGCGGGGACACCTCGGCTCGTACCGCTTGCCGGAGAAGGACCTCCTCGGCATCCCGCCGGCCGTGCGCCCGACGGTCTGGATCCCGGTGATGCAGGCGATCGGGTGCTACTGGGGGCGTTGCACCTTCTGCGACTCACGCACCCAGAACGGCACGAACGCGCTCTACTCGCCGCGCGCCGAGGACGAGCTCCTCGCCGACATCGCCTACTACTACGAGCTCGGCTTCCGCCGCATGTATATCGTGACGGATTCCCTGCCGCCGAAGCCCGCTCTCGCGATCGCCAAAGGGGTCCTCGAGCGGAACATGCAGATCCAGTGGTCGAGCTTCTTCAAGATCGATCGCCGCTGGGACGTCGAGACGCTGAGCGCCATGGCGCGGGCGGGCTATCAGCTGCCAATGATCGGCATGGAGCACGCCAACGATCGGGTCCTCAAGCTCATCGACAAGGGGTACGATCAGGCGGGGATCGTGAGTTTCTTCGACCGCGTGCGCGAGGCGGGCTTCACCCCCGCCTGGATGCTGCTCATCCTGAACCTCCCCACGTCGACCAAGGCGGAGAACCTGGAGGTCGTGGATTTCATCGCGAAGCACGCGGATCGCGTGGGCTGGGTCTCGTACTCCCCGTTCGAGGTCGTGCGCAACACGCCCATGTCGCGCGAGCCGGCGAAGTTCGGGCTGCGGCTGGCCGAGGACGACGATCCGACCGCTTTCGGCCCGCGGCGCAACACGATGTACGTTCACCGCTATCACGACGATAGCGGGATGACGGCCGCCGAGACCACCGAGGTGCGGCAGGCCTTCGACGACATGATCTACGGCTACGTGCTGAAGGGCCTCTACGGTGGGCTGGGGACGGTGCTCCTCGGCGAGGAGGCCCCGCCGCTCCTGGATGGTTACCGCTTCGGTTTCTCGCCGGCTGCACACCTGGCGACCGACGTGGTGCGCTTCACCCGCGATGGCCGGCGGAGCGAGGACGAGAGCTATTACCTCCTCGGCACGCTCTCGACTTCCTACGAGCCGAACGAGGTTCCCGCAGATACCTACGAGGTTCTGCGGGCGGTGGGTGGCCGCGAGCTGGACGTGCCGGAACTGACGCAGCTGCTCCGCGACACGCTGGGCTACGAGGCCTCCGAGGAGGACGTGGTCGAGCTCGTGCGCATGCTGGTGCGGGAACGGTATCTGGCCTACGTGCGCTCGCCGGCTGGAAGGGTCTGCCTGCGAGGAGAAACCCGTTAGCGGGTCTCTTCCTCGGCATCGTCGGCGGACTCCTCTTCCTGCGGCGCTGCGAGCTGCGCTGCCACGTCGTCTTCCAGCGCGTATTCGGCCTCCCAGTCCGCGTCGAAGGCGGGTGGGTGCTGCCGGACCCACTCTACGGTGCGTCGCAGGCGTTCCTCGGGGCTATGGCGCTCGACATAGCCCAGGAGGGTGCGGGCCCGCGTCGTGTCGAGCACGTGGTGCTGGCCTCGGGTGTAGAACTGCGACAGGTGCTCGGGGAGCGCGAGGTCCGGCACCCTCAGGACGTCGGTCTCGACCCCCAGCACGCGGCCGTAGGCGTGGAAGCGCTGCTCGAGGGTGTAGACGCACTCCTCGGCCACGTTGAAGAGCTGAGAGCCCGGGGCGGAGCTCGCCACCGCGAGGGCCACGCCGTGCGCCGCATCTTCGATGTAGAGCCGGTGGCCGAGCAGGCAGGCTCCACCGCCGAGCAGGAGGCGCCCGCGGCCGTCGAGGAGCCGTCGGATGAAGAAGCGATAGTCGAGCGCCACGGGGTCGTGCGGACCGTAGAGCACCGGCAGCCTGAGGATCGTCGTCGCGAGGCCGGCCGAGGCCCCGGCGGCGCGCAGCTCGGCCTCGACGAGCGGTCGGGCGTGCACCCGTCCCCCTTCGTCGCGGCCGTCGTGCGGGTTGTCGGTGCCGAGCTCCCGGGTCGGGGCGAGCTCGCTGGCGGGGATCAGCTCGGGGTCCTCGAGTCCTTCGGCGATGGCGGCGAAGTAGGATTCGGCGCAGACCACGGCGACGAGCCGGGAGACGCGGGCCGCCCGACAGGCCTCCACGGCGGCGCGTGTGTCCTCCGCGTTGGCCGGGTGCGGGTCGACGACCGCGTCGCAGCCCCGGAAGGCCTCGGTCAGGAGCGACACGTCGTGACGATCGCCCTGTAGCCGCCTCACCGCGGCGGGGAGCTGGCCTTGACTCAGCCCCCGATTGAAGACGGTGACCTGGTGCCCGGAGGCGACGAGCTCTTGCACGACGTAGGGTCCGAGCCACCCCGTGCCCCCAATCACCGCGATCTTCATGCTCACGTCCTCTCGGCGCGACCGATGGTCGAAGTCCCCCGCTCAGGCGACGCTCGTTTAGACCCCCGCGAGGCACTCCTCGACGCGAAAGCTCGGGATCCGCAGGCTGGGGAAGTAGCACAGCTCCTGCGCGTCGATGGCTACGGGCAACGTGCGAGCCGCGCAGCCGAGCGCTTCGAGCTCCGAGAGGCCGCGCTGGACGTCCTCCGTGAAACGCAGGTTGAGGAGCGGTCGCGTCACCTTGCCGTGCTCGATGAGGAAGGTCCCTATCCCCGTCACTCCGCCGACCACATAGCGATGCCCGTCGTCGGTCGGCTGGACGTACTGCGTGCGCGAGACGAGGATGCCTCGGTCGACCTCTGCGACGAGGCCGTCGAGGGTGGTCGCGCTGCTGCTCAGGATGAAGCTAGTGGGCGCCGGCACGACGGCCAGGCCGCGCTCGACCGCCTTCTGGGGAGCGTAGGCGAGCATGCGCAGCACGCCGTTCTCGACCCAGTGGATGCGGCGCGCGGCGAGACCCTCGTCGTCGAGCGCGGCGGCGGGTGCGTGGGGGTCCTCCGGATCGGTCCAGATCGACAGCTTTTCGCTGAGCAGCTGCTTGCCGAGCGGAAGCTCTCCGCCCGGCTGCGAGAAACAGGTCTCTCCGACCTCGGTGCTCCAGCCATCGAGCTGCGTGAAGATCCAGCCGTAGACGTCGGCCGCCGCGACGGGGGCGAAGACGACCGTGTAGAGTCCGGGCTCGACGGCCATGGCTCCGCGAGAGCGGCGACAGCATTCGACGGCGGCCTCGACGACCTTGCGACTGTCCAGGTCGGCCAGCGAGAAGCCGTAGGCGGCTTCCTCGCCGGCCGCGTCTCCAGCTCTGGTCCGTACGGTCGTCGAGAAGCGCGCGCGACTACGTCGCTGGTACCCGAAGAGGCCGCGTAGCGTGGCGACGGCGTGGAGGCTTTCTCCCGTCTCCACCGTTCCCGCGCCGAGAAGGTCTTCGTGGCGGCAGCGTTCGATAGAGCGTCGCACGTGTTCCTCGTGCGCGTCCGGCCCGGCCTCGGCCGCGTCGGCGAACCAGGAGAGGCTCTGCCGATAGTCCTGAGGGCCAAGGGTCGGCGGCACCTCCCCTTCCGCGTGTCCGACGGAGGCGTTTCGTTCGGCCGTGGCCACCGTCCGGCGCAGGGACTCATCGTCGGCCTGGTTGGTCACGGCGTGACCGCGTCGCCCGGCGAGGGTCACGGTCACCGAGACCTCCAGGTCGTGGAGCGCGGCGGTTCTCAGCACCTCGTTGCGCGCGAACGCGGTGGAGCTCGTGCGCATGCCGGTAAGGGAGACGAGCGCGTCTTCGCCCGTCACGGCGCCGAGGAGCTTGCGGCAGATTTCCTGGGCTTCGTTCTCGGAGAGGAGCATCACTCGGCTCGCGTGTTGAACACATCGATGTTGTCGAAACGCGCGGCAGGGGCGCCGTGCCCGGAGGGGCAGTACTGCGCGGGGTCCCCCTTACCGCACATCAGCGTGCCGCCCATGGTCCAGGTGGCCGGCCCACCGAGCACGGTGCAGCTGTTCCAGAACTCGAGCGAGCTGCAGCGGTAACCTACGTCGCGCAGCATGCGCGTGAGCTTCCCCCGCTTGATCTCCCACGCCACCTGGCCGCCGAACTGCCCGTTGCCGCGCTGCTCGTCGATGCTGAAGGAGCCGGCACCCGCGAGGTAGATGCCGTCGTCGGTGGCGGCGATGAGGTCCTCGACGCTCACCGGGTCGGGTCCGGCGGCGAGGGTGAGGTTGGGCACCCGCAGCATGGGGACGTCGGCCCACGTAGCCGCATAGGCGCAGCCGCGGGGCCGTTGTCCGCGCGCTTCGAGCGCGTGGCTCGCGGAGGTGGCGTAGCCCACGAAGAGCCCCTCGCGTACGACGCTGAAGGTCTCGGTCGGGTAGCCTTCGTCGTCGAAGCCGCAGGTCGAGAGGGCGCCGGGGGTCGAGCGGTCCGCGGTGACGTTGACCAGCTTGCTCCCGAGTCGCAGCGTGTCGAGGCGGTCGAGCGTGCAATAGGTCGCGCTGGCGCTCTGCGCGTCACCACCGAGAGCGAGGTCGAGCTCGACGGCGTGGCCGATCGTCTCGTGCAGCGTGAGCTGAAGGTTCGAGGAGTCGAGGACCAGCGCCCTCCGCCGAGGCTCGACCGGCGAGGCGGAGAGCTTCTCCTTCAGCTGCGCGGTCAGGTGCTCGATGTGACCGGGGATGTCGAGCTCTTGCACGTGCTCCCAGCCCTTCGCGGCGGCGTGGGTATCCGAGGCCCGCTGTATCGGCTCGCCCGTCTCCTCGTCGATGGAGACGAGCAGGAAGCTCGGCCAGACGTAGTAGAGCTCCTGGTCGACGTAGCAGCTTTCGCTCGACGCGAAGTGCCGCTCCTCGCGCACCGAGTAGACGTCGAACATCATGTTGGTCACGCAGGGCTCCCGGAAGGCAAGCTCCTGATAGGAGAGCAGCAGCTCCACCTTCTCCTTCTGCGAGACGCTGAGCGGGTCGATCTCGATCGGGGTCTTCCACTGCGCGCGGCAGGCCTTGGCCGGGCGGAACTCCACCGGCCGCTCGCGGAAGGCCGCAGCGACGCGTCCACCGCTCACGGCGAGACGCGCTACCCGCTCGACCTCGTCGGGCGTGACGAGTTGACTGGCGGCGAAACCCCAGGCGCCGTTGACGAGCACCCGCACGCCGAAGCCGAGATCCGCGTTCGACCGCACGGGCTGCACGACGCGGTCCAGGACCGCGACCCCCTCGGTCGTGCGGCGGATGACGCGGGCTTCGGCGTAGGTCGCGCCTTGCCGCATGGCTTCATCGATCGCACGCTGCGCAAGTACGTGCACCAACAGGGACTCTCCGGCTGGATGAAGCGCCAATCTAGCAACGGCCGTCCGGCTTGTCTAGTCGCGGTCGAGCGCGCGGAGGTCGTCGTGCCGTGGGAAGTCGTCGTCCAGGCGCAGCACCGCTCAGGTGCGCCGCGACCCGATCACGCGGCGCAGGGCTCCGGCGAGGCGCTCCACCTCTTCCTCCGTCGTATAGAGATAGGTGGAGGCGCGCACCGAGCCGCGGGGGTTTATCAGGTCGTGCAGCGGGTGGGCGCAGTGGTGTCCGCCGCGAACCATGATGCCGAACGTGTCGCTGAGCACCCGGGCCAGATAATCCGGGGCCATGGTCCCCGAGGCATCCCACATGGAGGCGATGCCGGCTCGCGGGAGCTCGCGCGCGGGCGCATAGACCGCGAGGTCGGGCACGGCGCCGAGATGGGTGGCGAGGCAGGCGGCCATGGTCGCATCGTGCTCTTCCAGCTCGTCCCGACCGAGGTCCTCGAGAAAACGCACGGCCGCCTTGAGCCCGATCACCGCCGCGATGTCGGGGGTGCCGGGCTCGAGGCGCCACGGCAGCTCGCGGAGCTCGTAGGACATGTCGTTGCGCACGAGGGACACCGTGCCGCCCCCCAGGTTGCGCGGCGTGAGCGCGGCGAGCCGTTCCTTCTTGCCGCAGAGCACCCCGACGCCGGTGGGGCCGAGCATCTTGTGCCCCGAGAAGACCAGGAAGTCGCAGTCGAGAGCTCGGAGGTCGAGGCGCCGGTGGGGGGCGGCCTGCGCAGCGTCGACGAGTATGGGCAGGTCGTGTCGGCGTGCCAGCGCGACCCAGGCGTCGATGGGGATCACGACGCCCGTGACGTTCGAGCAGAGCGTGACGGTCAGGGCGCGGGTCCGTGCGTCGATGAGCGCCTCGGCAGCCGCGACGTCCGGAATCCCGGCCGCGGTCAGCGGCGCAGCCCGGTACTCGCAACGCGCGCGCCAGGGGAGGATGTTGGAGTGATGCTCGAGGATCGATCCGACGACGTTCTCGTCGCGCGCCAAGCAGAGCCCGTCCGCCACCAGATTGATGGCCTCCGTCGTGCCGTGGACGAAGACGACCTCCTCGACGCGGGCGTTGACGAACTGCGCCACGGCCTCTCGTGCCCCCTCGAAGGCCTCCGACGCCTCCTCGGAGAAGAGGTGCTTGCCGCGGTGGATGTTTCCGCTGTAACGGGACATGTATCCCACAACCGCGTCGATGACGGCTCGCGGTTTGAGCGTCGTCGCGGCGCTGTCGAGATAGGTGATGGGGTTGCCTCCCACCATCCGGTCGAGGGCCGGGAACTCCTGTCGCAGCTCGCGCACGTCTAGCGCCATGGACTCTCCGCGTCCGTCGGAACGGACGATATGCATCTATCCAAGGGTTGCCTGACCTATCCGTCTATTCGGCGCGGGGCCTCAGGGAAGGAAGAGCTCGCTCAAACCGGTCGGGTTCTCCTGGTAAGCGAGCCTGAACTTCCCCGAAACCTCGGGCCGCAGCTCGTGCCGCGCCTCCACGTTGATCCGCACGTCGCTGCCCAGGAGCGAATGCAGGGAATCCGTCAGGCGGTCGCGCATGGGCTTGTCGAAACCCTCCTCCGCCACCACGTTGGCCGTGAAGAGGCGCGGCCCTCGCTGCACCAGCGAATAGAAGCAAATGCTCGTTTCGGCGCGAAAGAAGGCTTCGTCCACCTGATTCGGGGTGACGGGCAGACCGGCACCGCTGAAGACCACGTCCTTCAGGCGACCTTCGAGGCTCGCGAACACGTCCGTCTCGGAGCGTCCGCAGTCGCAGGGAGGGGCGACGGTCACGAGGTCTTGCGAGTCGTAGCGCAGCAGCGGCGTGAGCGGCTTGTTCAAGGTGGTGAGCACCAGACGCCCCGTCTCCCCCGCCGTCGCGGCGCGGCCGTTCGTCCTGACCTCCGCCAGCGTGTCCCGCTCGCTCACGTGAATCCGTCCGTGCTCGCACTCCATCGCGATGGGGCCGCTCTCGGAGGAGGCGTAGCCCGCCCAGACGGGGCAGGAAAGGGCGGTCTGGATCAGCTTGCGGTGGACGCGACTGAGCAGTTCGTAGGTAGTGACCACGAAGCTGATCCGCGGCACCGTCGCGCCGTGGCGCACGATGTAGCGCGCGAAGGCGGCGAGATAGCTTGGATTCACGATCAGGTAGTCGGGCTCGAACTGGTGCAGCTCCTTCAGCATGTTCTCGAACATGTCATCCAGGTCGCCCAGGATGTTCATGCTCGTCTCGAGGAGCAGCTCACCGTCGTCCGCCCGCTCCTCGTAGGGCACCGAGCGCCCGACGTGGCACTCGGTCCCGGAGCAGATGGGAGAGGTGAGCCGCGCCGCGCGCAGCTCCCGGTCCTTCCGCAGCGAGCGCACGACCTGGGCGTTGAAGTTGTAGATCCGGTTCCAGGCGTCGATGCTGTAGGCGCTGCTCGACACCACCTGGAGGCGGTCGCCCGTCGTCCCCGAGGTGGAGCCCCACGCCGCGTCGCTCCCCATCGCGCTGATGACCTCGGCCGACGGGAGGAAGCGGGGGAACTCCGCTCGCAGGGTGTCCTTGGAGAGGATCGGCAGGCGATCGATCGCGTGGTCCTGCTCCTCGGGACCGAGGGGCGCCAGCGTGTCCTGGTAGTAGGGGATGACGCGGGTTACGCGCGCGAGCATGGAGCCGAGGGCCGCTCGCTGGTCTTCCTTGAGCTCCCTGCGGCGGGCCTCTCGCTGCAGGCGGCGGATCTCGTCGGCGCTCCGTTCTCCGCGGAGCAACGCTAGGTCGTCGAGAGAGGCGAGGTACTCGCCGAGCATCGCTTCGGCCGCCTCCGGGTCGTCGTCCGCCGCCAGCTCCGCGGCGATCTCGCGCTGCGAGCGTCCCTCTTCCAGCGCGCGCAGGACCTGCGCCTGGAGCGAGGGGACCTCGAACGAGCGGAGCGTGATGGGATCGTAGAGCGCCCAGGTCGACGATTCGTCCGCGGGGTCTCCGTCGCAGGTCAGACGCAGGTCAGCCCTCAGAACGCCACTCTGGCTGCGATGCATGTGAAAAAGTGTACTCGGCGCAGTTCGTCGACGCAACGGCCGGCGAGGCGCGAGAGGGGCGTCGCGCCGGCTCGTGTGCGACGGTATGCCGGGTAGGTTCGCACCGGACACGACGCCACAGTCGCCGGGCGCCGCCGGGCTCTCGGTCGGGAACTACCCCTCGCGCAGGAGCTGCAGGATCTCGTCTTCGGCCGCGTAGTCCGGTGCCGGCCACGTTTCCTCGGACGGCGGGTGCTCGACGTGCCACGCGACGGTTTCCCGCAGCGCATCGCTTGCTGGACCGAGCTCCTGGAAGCCGGACCAGCGGCGAAACGCGGACGTGTCCGCCCACTGGTGCTGGGCCTTGTGGCCGAGCCACGCCAGGTGCGGGGGCAAGATCTCGTCGGGGACCGCGGCGACCTCGAAGCGGTGACCGAGCACCTCTCCTACGGCCTGCGCCAGTTGCTTGGTCGTGGCGACCTCCCATTCGCCCACGTTGAAGGCCCGAAAGCCAGTGCTCGCCGTCTCCACCGCCAGCGCCGTGGCCAGCGCCGCGTCGCGGACCCAGACGCGCTGCACGAGCCAGCTCAGGCCGGTCCCCATGAGCAGCACGCTCCTTCCGTCCTGGGCGGCGCGAATCCAGGGGTACTCGCGGGCGAAGTAGTCCCGCGGCCCGTAGATCTGCGGCATGCGCAGGGCGACGACGGAGGTCGCCGCGTCGGTCAGCGCTGCGCGCGCCCCGCGTTCGAGCAGGAGCGCGTCGAAGTCGTCCATCCCCGCGCCCATCCCGCGATAGGGGTAGAGCAGCTCGCTGCGCAGGAGGGAGGTCTCCTCGCGAAAGGGGACCGGCTGGGTCGGCTCCTCGTCGAGCCCCTGGTAGACGTGGACGCTCGAGACGAACACCACGCGCGAGACGCGCCCCTGGGCCAGCTCCACCAGCGCGCGGCTGTTCTCGTCGTTGCGCGCGTCGATGTCCACGACGGCCTCGACCCGCGCGACAGCCGCGTCGAGCGCGGCGCGGTCGTGCCGGTCGGCGTGGATGTGCTCCGGGGCCCCCGGTCCTCCCTCGCACGAGGCCTCGCGGTGCATGCCGCGGTGGAACACCAGGACCTCGTGTCCGCGCCGAGCGAGCGTCTCCGCGGCGTAATGGCCAAGGAAGCGGGTTCCGCCGATCACCAGGACCTTCATCGGGTCACCTCACGACGCGTTCGCTTCAGCGCGGGTGTCCGTGGCCGCGCGGAGGGGCCGAGCGGGGGTCAAGCGGCGCGCGTGCCCAGCACGTAGGTCAAGCAGAGCGGGACGGGGATGCCCCTCTCTTCGCGCAGCGGGGCGAGCAGGCGAAAGCAGGTAGCCTTGATCTCGGCGATCGTGGCTTCGGGGAGCGTGCGGATCCACTCCCCCGCTCCGATCTGCCAGAAGACGCCGTTCCAGTACGCCTCCTCGTCGGCCATGAGGAAGGTCGCTTTCTCCGTCGTCACCTCGACGCTGGAGAACTCCGCCAGCTCGAAGAGCTTCGCCACGTCGGCGGGGCTGATCGTCGATTCCTCGCTCGGATAAGGGAATTCCCCCGCGTGCTCGCTGATGAGCGCCGTCACCTGCTCGGCCACCGGGCCGTACGAGCCCTCGCTGATGGTGGAGATGCCGAGTCGGCCGCCCGTCTTGAGCACGCGGCGGACCTCCCGCAGCGCGCCCTCGACGTGGGGGAAGAACGGAATGGCGATCCCGCAGGTCGCGAGGTCGAAGGTGCGGTCGGCGAACGGGAGCTCGTAGGCGTTGCCCTTTACCGGCGCGGGCGAGGCGATGAGCGTCGCGCCCTGCTTGCGCTGCTTCAGCTTGCCGAGCATCTCGACCGAGATGTCGACCGAGGTGAGGTGCGAGCCAGGCTCTGCGAGGCGCGCCACGGGGAGCGACACGCAGCCGGTGCCGGCCGCCAGGTCGAGCAAACGCTGTCCGGTGTGGAGGGGAAGGAGGGTCGCCAGGCGCTCCCCGGCGTGCCGCATCACCCCCGCCGGGTCGTAGGCCTGGGCGAGCTTCTCGTCGAAAACGCCCTTCCACGCCCCCGCGATGCGCTGGATGCGCTCCGCGCGCAACGCGGCGATGGCCTCTTCCGCCGCGGGAGATTGCAGCCAGAGCTCGCGCTCGAGCTCGTCGACGAAGGCCGCGACGTCCTCGGCCTCGACGTCCACCTCGAACTCGCGGGAGAGGAGGCCCGCGATCTCCGAGATGGTGTGCGAGCCGTCGAGGGCCTGGGCGATCGTGTACTGCAGCGGGTTCAGCGCCAGGTCGAGCTGGCGCACGGGGTCGTTGAGGACCGCCGCCAGCTCGTCGCCCTCGGGACTCGAAGAGGCAGTCAGCTTGACGTCGGCTCGGAGCTTGGGTGCGGCCGCTTGCGTGGCAGGCATGAGACGTCCTGTGGGTCTAGGGGATCTCGAAGGTGGCCGACACGTCGGCGATGCCACGCGTGACGGGGAGCAGTGCGGCGTCGAGCTCGGCGAGCGACGGGCTGGCGCCGACCGCGAGCTTGTCCGCCTCCACGGCGTAGAGCTCGAAGCGGAAGGCCTTCACGCAGCTCTTCTCGTACTCGAGGCAGGACCCGAGCTTGGCGGCGGTGCAGTCGGCCTTGAGCTGCTTGCAGGTCGCGGGGGGACCCGCGGGGCAGGCGCCGCCGAAGGGCACGAGCTCCACCGCTCCCTCGGGCAGCTTGCCCGTTCCGGCGGCGTCGACGGCGAGCGCGGTGACCTTGGTGGAGAGGCCGTGCACGGCCCAGTGCGCCTTCTCCGCGCCCGCCTGGCGGACCAGGAGGACGAAGGACTTCACCTTCTCGGGGAAACCCTTCCCAGCGGTGGGACCCGGCGTGGGGACCTTCCATTCGACGGCGGGGGACTTCACACCCTCTCCGCAGATCGTGTTCGGCTTGAGCGACCCATCGGCCGCGATGGGGGCGGAGAGCGTCAGGCTGGTGATAGGAGATTGCGTGCCGAGCGCCAGGGTCGGCGCGTCGAACAGGTTACCCATCAGTACGTAGTCATTCAGGTCGGTGAAGCCGCGCGCTACGCCGTAGCCGGCGCTGTGCCGGAACTTCACCCCGGTGACCGAGCTCCGGGCAATGCTGGTCAGGAACACGAGGTTCGCCAGCTCCGGCTGCTCGTAGTCGCCGTCGAAGCCCGCCACGCCGTTCGGAGCGCCACCGTACTCGAAGATAGCGTTCCTGAGCACCGAGGTGGGGATGGCGTACCGCCCGAAGATCACGCCGCCCCAGTCCCCCTTCGCGGGCTGGGCTTGTGCAGAGGTGAAGGTCACGGGGGCCTCGGTCGTCCCCTGCACGAGGAGACCTGACCGCGCGCTGCGCTCCATACCGATGGCGAGCCGCGTGCCCTTGGCGAACTTCAGTGTCACGCCCGCGTCGATCGCGAGGAACAGGTCGAGCAGTCGGCCCGGGATCTCGCGAGGCCAGCCGCCCACGGAGACGTTGCCCGAGATGAAATAAGGTACCGCGGTGACGTTCCACTTCGCCGAGTGCGCCACCGCTCCCGCCACCACCTCGATCGCATCTACGCCGTTGCCGGAGGTCTTCCCGGCGACGATGTTCCCAACCTGGTCGGGGTGAGACCTCCACGCGGAGAGCCGGCAGTTCGTGACCTCGCAGGCGGTGGAGGTGCTCGAGATGCCACCAAACTGCGACAGGACGATGCCGTGCCCGGCGCTGCCGTCCACGACGAGCCCCGTGAGGGTGGGGAGGGTCGAGCTCCCCTCGTTGCCCTCGACCCGCACGCCAGCGGCAGGGTCGCTGCCGTGGGAACCGCCGGCGCCGCGTACCACCGCGTGCTGCAGGGTCGTCGGGTCCTGTTCCGTTCCGCCCGCAGGGTAACGCTCGCTCAGAATCAGACCGACCCAGGACCCGGGGCCCTGTCCGGCGTCCGCGGGCTGAAAGACCACGCGACCCTCGGGGCTGTTTCCGCCGAGGACGCGCAGCGCCGCCGCCGTTCCCCCGCCCACCGTGATGCTGACCCCCTTGGCCACGGTGACCTGGCTGCACGATTGAATGGTCACCTCGACCGGCGCGCTCGAGCCGGCCGGGCGTTGAATCGTGAGATCCGCTGCCACGTGGTGCGGCCCGTCGACGGCCCGCCAGGTCTCGGAGCGGGTGACGAGCCCGGAGTGGGTCAGGCCCTTGCCCGTCGGCTGCGGGCACCGCACGGTGACCTTGGCCTCGCCGCGCACGCCGCCCGCCACGGCCGAGAGGACCGTCTGGCCCGCTCCCGCGGCGATCGCGCGGAGCTGTCCGGGCTTCGAGGGGTCGTTCTCGACGCGGACGACCGACGGCTCGGAGGACTTCACCCCCACGGGGGTGCCGACGATGCGCGCGCCCTCGGCGTCGAAGATCTGGACCTCCACGGCCGTCGCTTGCTCGAGCTGAAGCTGCGGTGGGAGAACGATCTCGACCTTGCCGACGATCGGCTGGGTCGGGGAAGCGGCGCAGCCGACGGCGAAGCACGCCGCGGTGGCCCAGATGGCAAGGGGACGTCGCTGGCGCATGGCCTCATCGCCTCCCAGATTGTGAGCGCATCTCAGTAATATGCAGGGGCGTTTTCGTCGAGTCAACATACCGAAGCTTCTCAAGTGCGCACTAGCTCTGGCGAACGACGAGCGACGCGAGCTCACCGAAGACGGGGCGGAGCTGCGCCGGCTGTCCCGACTCGAACTGGTCGAGGATCTCCGCGAGAGCTCGATCCCCGTCGCCATCCAGGCGAGGCCAGTGCACCTCGACGTCGTTGATCCCTCGGTGCAGCAAGGCCGCGTCGACCTTGAACGAGGCGCTCTTCCAGGCGGTCGTCACGCCGACCGAACCGACCTCGCGGCCGTTCACGCGGATCGTGGCGGACTTCGCGGCGCTCGCCGACCGGGCGAAGCTCGGAAGCCGGAGCGTGGCCTCGATGGTCAGGTTCGAGCGACCTTCCGCGGGCAAGAAGAAGTTCGAGCGAGGCCACAGGGCCTCGTGCATGAGCGGCGTGCCGATCGTCGCGCCGCTGTTCACGCGGACCACGAGGTCGGTGTAGTAATCGTCGACGAGGTCGATGCCGCCGTAGCGGCGCCCATGCGGGGCGCGAAGCAGCGCCTCGAGCAGTGGCTCGACGGACCGGCCGTGACGCTCGAGGACGCGCATCATGGCGCGCACCGTCGGTGCGGACATCTCGCGCAGGGCGAAGGGTTTCGTGCTGAAGCCGTAGGGCGAGTCGTGGAGCCTCCGGGCGCCGGCGGACAGGATCGGCGCGCAACGACTGAGTCGCGCGGTGCCGAAGTCGATCATCGCGTCCATCACGCCCGGTGAAGCCTCCACCGCGCGCTCCAGGTAATAGTCGGCGAGGTCTCCCCGGCGGGCCAGCGCGTTCAAGGCGTCGACGTTGTGGCTGGCGCCGTGGACGAGGGCCCTGGCCAGCAGGGTGGCAGGCGGCGGCGCGGGGGCGCGTTCCAGCACCTTGTGCCAGTCGAGCTCCGCTTCGTTGGTGCTTCCCGCGGCTCGAAGAATGGCGGAAGCGATGGTCGCCGCGGCCACCTTGAGCCCCTCGTACGAGAGGTGGCAGTAATCGAGGAAGAGCTCTCGGCCGGCGAGTCGGGAGCCCGAGCGCTCGGCGAAGACGCTCGGCAAGTCCACGCGCGTCCAGTTCTCGAGGTGCCGGGATCCGCGCAGGACTCGGTACTGGCCCTCGATCAAGCGCGCCGGGAATTCGAGGGCCGCGTCCCACGCCGAGGCTGCGGAGTCCTCGCGGAAGGCTACCTCGGCTTCGGCGTGGCGCCCGGCACCCCAGTGCGCCCGGCCGAGAAGCCGCTGGCTCGCTCCGCACGCGCCTCCGTCGAGATCGATGAGCTGTTGCGCGATGGAGGCCGCGTCGTTCCACGCCCGGCGCTCCAGCGCGGCGAGCCCATTCTCGTAGGACGCGTGCCAGCGGTCGGTGCGGTCTCCGGGGAGCCAGCAAACCGGTTGCCGACAGTCCCAATCGATCAGGTTGTCCTCGGGGATGACGAAGACGGCCTTCACGCCGGCCACGGTGACGATCCGATTCAGGTTGAAGACGTTGTCCTCGGCGGTGGACTCCGAACGGCGATACATCTCGCGCGCGATGGCGGCCAGGCCCCCCTCGCGCATCAGCTCGCCCTCCTCCTGAGCCCCGTTCACGTCGAGGTGTCCCATGGTCTTCACCGGCCAGTTGTTACCGGCGAAGAAGACCATGATGTCCGGCTTGAGCTGCATGGCCTCGACGGCGAGCCCCACCATCCCGGAGGGCGTCTGTGCGACGCGCGAGAGATCGATCACCTCGAAGAGACCCGGACCGCGCAGGATGGCCAGCTGCTCTTCGATCATCTTGGCCAGCGTCAGGTCGGGGAGGTAGAGCATGGCCGCGGCGACCGACTCGCCGAAGAAGCAGACCCGGATGGGCAGGGGCGTCTTTCGCGGATGGAGCGTTTGCGTGTGCGCCCAGAACTCATCGCAGTTGATGTGGGGCGCATAGCTGCGCTCGAACGTGACCTCGCCCTGCGCGTCCTTGCGTGGCTCCCAGATGCCGATGGAGGTCGGCTCGCCCTCACCGCCGGCCCCGTCCGCTTCTGGCGCTTCCGGCGCCTCGCCGTCCTCGTCCTCGCCGACCATCGGCGGCGCCGCGGTGGGGTCCTCGGGGTGCGCGAGGGAGCCCGTGGCCTGCATCAGGCGCGCGACCTTCAGCCCGTCGGGCTGGTCGAGGAGCTCGGCGAGCGCGTCACATCGTTGTTTTCGAGGATCGCTTGGATTCTGACCCATCGGTCTCCCCTGGCTGGCCTGCGAGGTCGGTCCTAGAAGAAGGTGTAGACGGTCGGGCTGATCTCGCCGCGCGCGCCGACCTCGGAGGGCGGCTCGAACTTCAGCGAGCGCAGGAGCGCCGACCACTGCCGGGGCAGAGCGGCGCGGTCGATGATGAAGTCCTCGACGACGATCGAGTCGATGTCGGAGTTGGCCATGCACATCAGCGCGTCGTCGGGCGAGCAGACGATGGGCTCGCTGCGCACGTTGAAGGAGGTGTTGACGATCACCGGACAGCCGGTTCGGCGATAGAAGGCCTCGATCAGCGCCGCGTAGCGTGGGCTGTGGCGCGTGGACACCGTCTGCGGCCGTGCCGATCCATCGACGTGCGTGATGGCGGGCATCGCGATGGACGACGAGACCTGGCAGGTCTCGAGCATGAAGGGGGAGGTGTGGTCGAGCGCGAAGTGCTTTCCGGCGTGCTCCTCGAGCACGCTCGGGGCGAAGGGTCTGAAGGCCTCGCGCTTCTTGACCAGGCGATTCAGGCGCTCCCGCATGTCCTCGAACCGGGGATCGGCGATGATGCTTCGCGCGCCGAGGGCCCGCGGGCCGAACTCCATCGCGCCCTGAAACCATCCGATCACGTGCCCTGCCGCCATGCGGTCCACGACCGCCTCGAGCAGCGCCGCCTCTCGGCCGCGAAAGTCGAGCGCCTCGATCCCCATATCCTCCAGCATGCCGGCGACCTGAGCGCTGGAATACGCCGGTCCGAGATAGACGTGTTGCAGGCGCTCCTCGCTGTGGCGCTTCCCGGTCCGTTTGACGTAGGAGAGCGCGGCGGCCCCCAGGCAGGCCCCGGAATCGCCCGCCGCGGGCTGGACGAACAGCCGGTCGAAGGGGCCGTCGCGCAGCACGCGGCCGTTCGCCACGCAGTTCAGCGCCACGCCGCCGGCCATGCACAGGTTTGGGCTGTCGACCTTCGACTTCAGGTAGCGCGCCTTGGCCAGCAAGATCTCCTCGAGCACGACCTGCAGGCTTTTCGCCACGTCCTTGTGAAAGGGGAGGATCGCCGACTCGGCGACGCGCGGCGGCTCGCCGAAGAGCTCGGCGAGCGCGTCCGAGTACATGCGCGACTCGCGCAGAAAGTCGAAATACTGCATCGAGAGCGCGTACTGCCCATCCGGGCCCTCGGTGAGCAGCTCGCGGATCTTGTCGACGTAGAGGGGTTTGCCGTAGGGGGCGAGCCCCATGACCTTGTATTCCGCGCTATTGACCCGGAAGCCGAGATAGCCCGTAATCGTGCTATAAAGCAAACCAAGCGAGTTCGGGAAGTCCACCTGCTCGAATAGCGCGATATCGCCTCCGCGCGCTGCGCCATAGGTCGTCGTGGCCCACTCCCCGACGCCGTCCACGGTCAGTACGGCCGCGTCGGGGAAGCCGGAGAAGAAATAGCTGCTCGCGGCGTGAGAGAGATGGTGGTCGAAGTAGTCGATGGGGCCGTCGAAGCCGAGGCGCTGCCGGATCTCTCGTTCGGGGCGCCGGACGTCGAGCCAGGGGAGACCAGAGTCGCCCCCCAAGGGTTTCCCCGTCCAGAGCTGGCGCGAGAGCTTCTTGCGCGGCGACTCGTAATAGCCTATCGCGTCGACGTCCTTCACGCCTATGCCGCCGGCCTCGAGACAATACCGGAAAGCCAGGAGGGGCAGGCTTGCGTCGTGCTTGACCCGGGTGAACCGCTCCTCCGCGACGGCCGCGACGAGCTTCCCGTCCTGCAGCAGGCAACACGAGGACTCGTGATAGAAGGCCGAGATGCCAATGACGTTCATGCCGAAGCTCCCGGGAGATTAGGCGGCACCGGTTTCGCCCGTACGTCAGCTCGGGCGCCGTCAGCGCAAGCAGGGCCCGCCGCGGTCCGGGCGCGCGTGCGTTCTCGTCTCACGACCGGCCCCCGACGAAGGGCGGGGGCCGACGAGAAGCGAGAGCACTGCGCCTGGTTCAGCGACCCCCTGGATCTCGAAGATGTTCACTTGAATGGCCGAGATGGTCGCGCAAGTCCGGTCTCCTGTCAAGCTGACCGACGGCGCGGTGGGGGACGGCGAGGGCTCGCCATTCGTGCTAGACTGGTGCGCTCGAGAGGAGTCGATCGTGCTGGAACTGCGCCCCGATATCCGGAGCCAACTGGACGAGAACGCGAAGCCGGTGGTGGTGGATTGGACCGGCCCCACGCGTGCGAGCCTGGACCCTTTTGTGGTGGAGATGCTGCGCTGTCTCGACCGCGCGGAAAGCCTCGACCATGCCTGGGCGAGGATGGAAGAGGCGGGGCTGGCCGCGGAGGTGGACCGCGAGAGCTTCGACGAGTTCTTCGAGTCGGCGGTTTCGCCGTACTTCCTTTCTGAAGAGCTCCTCGCGTGGCAGGCGCATCAGCGCGAACAGGGGCGCGCGGCGCGCATGGATGGCCTCGCGGCGGCGATCGAGTACGCGTCGACGAAGGTGCCCTACTACCGGCAGCTGCGTGGGGCGACGGACTGGCGGATTCGCGAGGCCGGCGACCTCCAGCGGCTGCCGCTTCTCACCCGCGCCGAGCTGCGCACGCACTTTCCGACCGCTCTCCTGGCGGAGGGGCCGAACTACGCGGCGCTCATCGCTTCGGACGTGGCCTCCGTGGGGTACACGACCTCGCCGATGAACCGCGCGCCGTACTTCCTCTCCGAGGCCGACGCCGAGGTCGAGCTGCCCATCACGGTCTTCAAGAACGGCGAGCGGGGAGCGATCTTCAAGCCGCCGTGTCCCACCTCGACGGCGAAGTGCATGGTCACCAGCCCGAGCCTCGAGGAGCGGACGCAGGGCGTCCGGCTCTTTCTCCGGATGTTCTCCGATCCGATGTACGTGCCCGATGCGGAGGTCCGCACGGCCCACGAAGAGGTTCTCGCCCACGGCCCGCAGTGCTTCTGGGGAAATCCCTGGTACATGATGACGGTGATGGCGCGCTTCGAGGCGCTCGGGCTCCCGCTGCCGGACTCGGTCGAGGGGATACTCTTCGAGGGAGAATACGTCCCCGCGCCGATCCGGGGCTACGTGCGGCGCCAATTCGGGCTCCGTCCTTTCGACATCTACGAGACCTGTGGCGTTCCCCTCGTGGCCATGTCCTGCCCGCTCGGGAGGTATCACGTGGCGAATCACTGCCACCTCGAGTTTCTCCGAGACGGCCGTGAGGTCGCGGAGGGAGAGGTCGGCGAGGTGGTGCTGACGACCCTCAGTCAGCGCGCGATGCCGCTCCTGCGCTATCGGACGGGAGACCTGGCGCGCAAGGGCGGCGCGTGTCCCTGCGGGCACCCGGCGCCCACCTTCGAGGCGCTGCACCGCCTCACGGACTGCCTGGCGCTCGGCGAGCGGGTGGTTCCGATGGAGGAGATCGACCGGGAGCTCGGAGGTATCGAGGACCTCCTCTACTACCGGCTCTTCCAGCATCCGGACGAAGCTGTCTCGGCGGAGTGCGGCGTGGTGCCGAGCCGGCTGGGGCAGGAGCAGAACGTCGTCACCGCGGTTCGGGACGTGGTTCGAGCGCGCGGCTTCGCGGTGGACCGCGTCTCGATCCGCCGCATCAGCCCCCGTCCCTCCAAGAAATTCGGTCCACTGGTGTCCAAGGTGGCTCGCCTGCCGCAGCGGGTAGCCCAGGCCTACGAGCTCGAGAAGCATGCCGCCCACATCGCCCTTTGAGACCCTTCGCTCCGACTTCCCGTTTTTCGAGGAGAACGACGCCGGCCCAGACGTCGTCTACCTGGATAACGCCGCGACGACGCTGAAGCCGACCGTGGTGCTCGACGCCATGAACGACTTCTATCGACGCGTGTCGGCCAACGTGCACCGCGCGACCTACGCGCACTCCGAGGTGGCGAGCGAGGCCTACGAGGACGCCCGCGAGACGATGGGGCGCTTTCTCGGCCTCGCCTCCTCGGAGATCGTCTTCACGGCCGGGTGCACGGCGGCCATCAACCTGGTGGCCGCAGGGCTCACGATCCCCCCCGAGAAGGCCGTCGCGATCTCCCACGTCGAGCACCACGCGAACGTGCTTCCCTGGATGTCGCGGCGGCGCGTGGTCTGGTTCGATCCGGCGCGGTGTGACGCGAACGCCCTCGGGGAGTTGATCCGTCGGGAGAACGTTGGGCTGCTCGCCGTCTCGGCCTGCTCCAACGTGAGCGGGGTGGTCTTGCCGGTGGCGGAGTACGCGGCAGCGGCCCATTCCCTGGGGATCCCCGTCCTCGTGGACGTTGCGCAGTACGTGCCGCACTACGGGGGCGACCTGCTGTCCCTCGGCGGAGACTTCTTCAGCCTCTCGGGGCACAAGATGCTCGGGCCCTTCGGGGTGGGGGTGCTCGCCGGGCGCCACGAATGGCTCGAGCGCCTCGCTCCGCCGTGGCTGGGAGGCGGCATCGTGACGGAGGTGGGCCTCACGAGCTACGCGCTCCGCAGCGTGCCCCTGCGATTCGAGGCGGGGACTCCGCCCATCGCGGAGGTCATCGGTCTCGCACGGGCCGCGGAGTACCTGCTGCGCCTCGGCTGGCCGAACGTGGTGGCGCACGAGGAGCAGCTGCGCGAGCGGCTCGTGGCGCGGATGGCCCGGATCCCCGGCGTCTCCATCTTGCAGGCCGATTGGACGGGTCCTCGCTCCGCCGTGACGACCCTCGTCTTCGAGCGCACGGGCACCCGCTGGGAAGAGATCGTGGCGCGCATTCTCTACGACCGTTTCAAGATCTGCGTGCGCGCGGGGCATTTCTGCGCCCACCCCTACTTCGTGACCAACGGATATCCGGGCGGTATCCGCATAGCCCCCTATTTCTACAACACGCTCGCCGAGATCGATCGCCTGGCTGACGCCCTCGAGGAGGTCGCGCGAACGCTCACCGGGAAGTAGCCGCGAGAGGCGGAGCTCTACACCGAAACACGTTGTTGCGTGATCAAACACGGAGCGGCATGAAAGACCTGCTTCCAGGTAGGTATTCACCGGGGCCTCGGCGCATCGCGCTGGCGAACGGCATGATCCTCGTCCACACCCGAGACGACGCGCAACGGCTGGGCTCGTTCCAGCTCTGGGTCCGCGCGGGGAGCGCGTGCGATCCGGACGGCGCGCCCGGCGTCGCGCATGCGCTCGAGCACGTGGTCTTCCAGTCGAAAGCTGGCAAAGGCGAGGACGCGGCCAACGGAGTGGAGCGCTGGGGGGGCTGGTCGAACGGGGACACGGACTACGACTGGACCCGCTACGAGGTGGGCGTGGAAGGCGCGCGTCTGGCCAAGGCCGTGGCCGTGCTTTGCGGCCAGGTCGCGGCGCCAGGCTTCTCGCCAAAGGCGGTCGAGGCGGAGAAGCGGGTCATCACCGAAGAGATCCGCATGTTCACGTCGACGCTTCCGTACCTGCAGTCGACCAACAAGACCTACGCCACGGTCTTCAAGCGGGTCGGCTACCGCCACCCGGGCCTCGGCACGCCCTCCACGGTGAGCAAATTCACGCCGGCCCTCCTGCGGGCCTTTCACCGGCGCTGGTACGTCCCTGAGCAGATGATCGCCGTGAGCAGCGGCGGATTCTCGGCGCGGGAGATCGCTCGCCTGCTCGAGGAGGCCTTTCCAGCGGCCAGGCGCGGCGTGGCCGCTGAACGGACGGCTATGGAGCCGCCGCAGCGAGGGACTCGTCTCGCGCTCTTGCGCTCGTGGGCGACGGAGCCGCGGTTGACCTTTGCGTTTCGTGCGCCGCCGCTCGCCCATCCGGATACCCCGGGGCTGCAGCTTCTCAATTGGCTCCTGACGAAGGGGCCGAGCCCGCTCCTCGCGCGAACGGTAAGCGACGCGTGCGGGGGAATGCCCGGTTTCGAGGCTGAGCACGAGCTCTTTCGCACAGCGGGGGTCCTCAGGATCCTCGTCGAGGGGTATCCGTCGCGGGAAGACGTGGCCAAGGTGCTGGCGGCCACCATGCGGGGCTTCCGCCAGGTCATCGAGGAGACTCTCTCGGCGCGGCGCCTGGACGAGGTCCGACAGCCCCTGCTCGTGGAGGCGGTTCTCGACCGGGACAACCCCGCTCGCCGGACCTACTGGCAGGGCTTCTTCGAGTGCATCAGCGGCGACTGCCGGCACGAGCAACTCTTCTACGAAGGTCTCTTGCGGGTGAAGCCCGCGGAGCTGCGCGCGCTGGCCGCGCGGTACCTGCATCCCGACCGCCTCTCGGTGGTCCTGCAGCTCCCGGGCGATTGGGCCGCGTCGGCCGCCGGCCGCCGGGGCTGGCTCGAGACGCTCAGCAAGGGCGTGGAGCTTCCTCGGGCAGACGGAGTCGGTGACGCGGCGGTGCTTGCCCCCTGGCTGGGACGGCTGCCGGCGCCCGAGCGCACGCCGTCGAGGGTCGCCGCGACCGCGCGAGCCAGCAAGAAGGCGCCCTTCGCCTGGCAGGCCGCGCGTATTCCCGGCGGGCCACAGGTCGTGGCCGTGCAGCGAGCGGGCAAGTCCAGCGTGGGCGTAGCGGCGATCTTCCCCGGGGGCTCGCGGTACGAAGACTCACGGCTGACGGGCATCAGCGGCGTCATGGCCGAGAGCTTGACGGGCGGGACGCGGCGCATGCCCAAGGCGCAGCTCAAGCGGGCGATCCACGACATTGGCGGCTATATGAGCGGAGGGGCCGGTGCGAACACGCTGAGCCTGCAGGGGCTGTTCGTGCGCTCGGACTGGGAGAACGGTCTGAAGGTCATGCTGGACTGCGTTCTCGCCCCGGCGTTTCCGCCCGAGGAGGTCGAACAGGCCCGCCAGGTAGCTCTCATGTCCGTACAGTCGCGTGACGACACCGTGCTGGCCCTCGCAGCGACGCTCTTCGCGCGACGCTTCTACCGGGTGCACCCGTACGGGCGCGATCCCGACGGCTCCGAGGAGAGCCTCGAGGGACTCTCGGCTAGGACGCTGCGCCGCCTCTATCCCATCCTCTATCCTCCGGGCCGGCTGAACCTCGTCGTCGTCGGCGACGTCGAGCCCCGAGAGGTGATCGAAAGGGTGCGCGGGCTCGTCGACGCCCCCGGCGCGACGCCCCCCGCACCGGCCGTCCCGCAGGAGCCCGCGCGCGAGGGGTTCGAATGGACCTTCGAGGCCGTCGAGACCGAGGCGGTGCGGCTCTTCTGGGGTTTCTCCTCGCCTCCGAGTACGGACCCGGCCTGGCCGGCGCTCCTCGTGCTGGAGAAGGTGCTGGGGGGACCGGCGGGGAGGCTCTTTCACGAGATCCGCGAGCGCCGAGGACTCGACTACTCGCCGAACATCTTTCTGCCGCAGGGAGCGGACCCTTCGCACCTCTCGATGTCCATCTCGTCCGAGCCGCAACGAGCGCCCGAGGCCTTGGCCGCGCTGGTCGAGGTACTGACGTCGGTTTGCGCCGAGCTGCCGAGCGCCGACGAGCTCGCGGTGGCCAGGGCGGCGGCCCTGGCCGCCGACACGGTGCAGGGGCGGGACTCGAACGAGGGACTGGCCCGGCTCATCGCCGGGAGCCTGAGCTTCGGCATGTCCGTGGACGAGGTGATGCGCTTGCCGGAGAAGGTGGGGCGGGTCACGGCGGCGGAGGTCCGGGCGCAGGCTCGGCGCGTCTTCGATCCCCGGCGCTCGCTGCTCCTCGTGGCCGGCCCTGCCGCGATCAGGTCGGCGCTTCCCGACCCCCATGGCCTGGCCCAGGAGCTGCTAGCCGCGATTCGAACGTGACCGCCGTGACCGTCGGAATTCCAGAGGCGCGTGACGCGAGCTCGTCGCCGGCTGGCTGGCTCCGTCGCTTGACAACGACGCGCGGCCTGCGAGACGATGCCCCCCTGTACGAACCAGCTTGCATGCATCACCGGCGACGGGGCTCGAGGCCGATTCCCCTGCCTCTCCGCCGGTGGTTCGCGTTTCGTCTTCGACGACCTGACACCCCCCGAGACCTGACATGAACATCATCGGCATTTCGGCCTACTACCACGAATCGTCGTGCTGCCTGCTCCAGGACGGCAAGCTCATCGCGGCCGCGTCCGAGGAGCGCTTTACCCGGGTGAAGCACGATGCGAGCCTCCCGCTGCTCGCGTTCCAGTTCTGCCTCGATCGCGCCGGCCTCGGAGTCGAGGACGTCGATTGCGTGGCCTACTACGAGTCCCCCCGCAAGAAGGTCTCGCGACAGCTCTGGACCGGACAGCCCAGCGGCGGAGACGCCGGCCTGCCGTGGCTCGACGTGGACCGGCCCTTCCGGGAGATCCGGGAGCGCCTGGGATACGAAGGGCGGATCGAGTCCTTCGACCATCACCTCTCGCACGCCGCCGCCGCGTATCTGTTCTCCGGCTTCGCTGACGCCGCGGTGATGACCTTCGATGGCGTGGGAGAGTGGGCGACCACGAGCTACGGGCGGGCGAACGGGAGCTCCATCGAGCTCTTCGAGTACGTCGATTTCCCCAATTCACTCGGATTGCTCTATAGCACGATTACGGCATACCTCGGCTTCCGGGTGAATAGCGCCGAGTACAAGGTCATGGGCCTCGCCCCCTACGGGAAACCCCTCCACACGGACAAGATCCGCGAGCTGGTCGCCGAGGGACCCGGGGGGCAATACGCCCTGAACATGGCGTACTTCGACTTCCTGGCGGGCGAGCGGATGTACTCCGACGCGCTGGTGGAGCTCTTCGGCGAGCCGGCGCGCCAGCCGGAGTCGGAGCTCGCGCCCTTCCATAACGACGTAGCACGCAGCATGCAGGTCGTGCTCGAGGAGATCCTGCTCGCCAAGGCGCGCTACCTGCGCGAGCAAGTGGACTCGCCGAACCTGTGCATGGCGGGGGGCGTGGCCTTGAACTGCGTGGCCAACGGGAGAATCCTGCAGGACGGCCCCTTCGAGCGGCTCTTCGTGCAGCCGGCGGCGGGGGACGCGGGGTCCTGCCTGGGCGCGGCGGCGCTGGCCCACGTTCGCCTCACGGGGCGGCGGCCGAGCGACACGCCTCTCGAGCACGTCTACCTCGGGCCGTCCTACACTGCCGACGAGGTGGGCGAGCTCCTGGAGGACATGGGGCTCCCGGCACTGGACTTCAGGGGCAAGGAGAACGCGCTCCTCGAGGCCGTGGTGGACCGCCTCGTGGCGGGGAAGGTGATCGGATGGTTCCACGGGGCGATGGAATTCGGACCACGCGCCCTCGGTTCGCGGAGCATCATCGCCGACCCGCGCTTCGAAGACATGCGGGAACGGCTCAACCGGCTGGTGAAGAAGCGGGAGGCGTTCCGTCCCTTCGCACCGAGCGTGCTCGAGGAGGAGGCCGCGCGGCACTTCAAGCTCGACCACCCGTCGCCCTTCATGCTCGAGACCTGCCAGGTCGCCTCCGAGATCGCGATGCCGGCCATCACCCACGTCGACGGGTCTGCGCGGCCGCAGACCGTGTCCGCCGCGTCGAATCCGCGCTATGCGGCGCTGCTGAAGGCCTTCCATCGGCGGACGGGATGTCCGGTCATCGTCAACACGTCCTTCAATGTGCGGCGGGAGCCCATCGTTTGCACTCCCGACGACGCGCTGATGTGCATGGCCAACTCAGAGATCGACGCCGTGGTCCTCCAGGACCACATCGTGGACCGTGACGCGTTGCCGAGTCAGTGGACGACCCTGCTCCGGTCGATGAACTTCTTCCCCTACGAGCAACAGAACGTGCGTGGCGAGACGAGCCCGACCGTCTATACCTTCTTCTAGGCGCCGGGAGCGACGGCCTCGAGCTTCTAAACCGCAAAGCACCAACTACGCTGGGTGTAATCCATGGCGCACGATCCGCGCAGACAACGATGTGACACCATTGCCGAGCTCCTCGAGGGCGGCGAGGCTTTTCAGCTGGTCCGACTGCTCCAGGGAACGAAGACCCTGGCGAGCCCTCCCGAGCCGTCCGCGAGCCAGGGCGCGCCCTCGGAGCCCTCCGAGTCCGAGGCGTCCGAGGAGGCGGATGAGCCCACGCCGATCGGCATCTGGGAGCCGCAGACCGACGAGCAGGGGGGGCTGCGCTTCGAGCGCGCCTACCAGCCGCACATCAACATGGACGAGGATTGGTCGCACCGCCAGACGCTCCATCCGCGGACGAACCCCCTGCCGATCCGCGTCTGCTACTTCGGCGAGTCGGCGGCCGCCGCGGCCTTCTATCTGCCGGACTTCACGCTAGGCAAGCTGATCGAGGAGCAGCTGCGCATCCTTCGCGGGCCGGGGCTCTTCGAGGTCATAGACCTCTCGCGCGTGTCGCAGACGCTGAGCAGCTGCCTGGACATTGCGGTCCAGGCCCTGCAGCTCAAGCCGGACATCATGGTGTTCTTTGCCGGCAACAACTGGCCGCGAAAGACCTACGCCGACGCCGACCTGAGGGCCTCGCAGGACCACGCGGAGATCATCCGCGGCGAGGGGATCGCGGGACTTGCGCGTGCAATGTATCGGGAGACGGCCGATGCGACGGAGATGGGCATCTCCTATCTCAGTCAGGTCGCGGCCGCAGGCAACGCGAAAGGGATCTTCGTCATCCCCGAGACGAACCTGATCGACTTCCACATCCCGCAGCCCGTCTGGTGGATGGCCGGCGACGGCGTCCGGCGATGGCACGCGCTCTTCGAGCAGGGCTCGGCGGCGCTGGGCCGCGGGGAGCACGAGAAGGCGCTCTCGCTGGCCGAGCAGCTCTTCGAGCTCGACGAGGGACAATGCGCGTCGAGTCTGCGCCTCGGGGGTCTGGCCTACCGGGCCCTGGGGCGAACCGAGGAGGCCGCCGCAGCGCTGCGCGCCGAGGCCGCCGCGTGCGGATGGGATGCGACCTTCGATTTTGCGACCCGGGTCACTCCCGAGCAGCAGGAGCTCTTCCGCTCACATGCCGCGTTCGAGGATTGGGGCGTGGTCGATCTGCCGCGCATCTTCGCGGAGCATACCGGCACGCCTCTCTCCGACCGGCGGATGTTCCTCGACTACTGTCACATGTCGCACGAGGGTCTGAGGGTCACCGCGGCGGCGATCGCGGCAGAGATCTTGCGCGTGGCTGGCTCGACTCGCCCGGGTGAGGTCGAATGGCAGAAGGTCTTCGAGCGCGCGCCGGCGCCTCCCTCCGCCGAGGTGCAAGCCCGGGCTCTCTTTCACGCGGCGAGCCACAACGTCGACTGCATGAACGTGGTGGCCCGTCGGGGGGCGCTCGCGGAGGAGTTCATCGCCGAGGCAGTTTCGATCTCGCCGGGGATTCTCGACACGGTTCAGGACTACGCGACCGCGAGACTCAGCCGGTGCGAGCCGGTGCTTTCGACGGGGGCTCGACGCGTCCTCGACTCGGCCTACGTGTTGAGCACGAAGCCCTACCTGCTTCGGGAGATCGCCGCACCCACCATGAACGCGGCGATGCGCGTCCTGGAGCGGCATGGCCGGCCCGTGGAACCCATCCTCACTGCGCTCCTGCGCGCTCCGCGGGGACGTCGCCGTGGCGGCATCGATCTGGTCGATGGCTATTACCGGGATGACCTCGTGCGGCTGCACCCACGGGCCATGTTCGGCACGATGCTACGGGTCCCCGCGGTCTGGCCCACCTCGTCCTTCTTTCTGCCGGCTACCGGGGACCGCGGACTCACGCTGGAGGCCACGCTTCGGCTGCCCGCGAACCTCGCAGGCGAGGGCGCGCGACCGGTACGGTTCTTCGTCAACGGACGCGAGGTGGGCTCCAGCCGGACGTCGAGTCGATGGCAGAAGGTGCGACTGGAGGTAGCTCCGGGTGTGCTACGTCGCGGCACCAACGAGGTGATGCTTCGCTGGCCCGAGCCCCCTGCCGTCACCGAGGGGGCGATGGGGGAGCTCGTGAACCGGATGGAGCTCGGCTATCCGACCTGCCTGCATCCGGTGCTGGGAGAGGTTGCCTCGCTCGTGGCCCGAGGGGCGTAGCCGGCTCGAGGCGGGGGGCGCCTTATCTATTCTCTCGAGGGTGCAGCACGCCGTCCGGCGATCGCACGTAGGACAGGTAGCCCTCGCCGGCCAGCATGCGCACCAGCTCCGTCACCTCCTCCTCGGAGGCTTCGTAGCCGAGTGTGTCGCGGAGGCCCGCTGTCAGCTCGGACACGCTGAGCTCCTGTCCCCCGAAGGCTTGGAGGAGCGTGTAGGTCCCGGTCGGGATCTCCTTGGTGTCGGCGGAGGCGGAGAGCGTGGCGAGCAGGAGGTAATCTGTCTCGTCGGCCCGCTGCCCGTCCGGGCCGAAGCGCACGACGTCCGTGGCCAGGTGCGAGGTGGGTGAGAAACCGAAGCGATAGCCGTCGAAGCGAGGGAGCGCTGCCTCGTCGAGCAGGAGCGCGCCCTGGCCACCGTAGCGCTTCTTCTTCACGATTCGATCGATGAGCGCCGCGAAGGCGTGCTGCACCTCGAGGGTCTCCTCGGCCGTCATCCCCGCCTCATCGTGGTAGCGGTGGAGGACGATCGTATTGCGCGGCGGGCCGAGCGCCGTCGGGTCCGCATCGTCGGCCACCCGGAAGCCGAAGGCGGGTGGGTTACGCGCCATGGGGGTGTTGCGAACCACCTCGAAAGGAGAATAGGAGAAGCGACGCACGCGATCGGCGTGTTCCTCGACGAAGGCCACGACCTCGAGGTTCTCCTCCCGCGTGGAGGTAGGGAGGTTGAGGATGGTCAAGATCGAGGCCGGGGGGAAATTCGCCTGGCGCAGCAGGTCGAAGAAGCTCACGATCCCTGCGCGGTCGTAGCCTTTGTCGATCAGCTTCAGCACCCGGTCGTTCGCGTGCTCCATGCCCACCATGGGCATCTGGTAGCCCGCCTGGGCCAGGGCGCTCAGCGTCTCGACGTCCCAGCGGCGATCGATCTTGAAGAAGCTCGTCCACTTGATGTCTATCCCGCGCGCGAGAATGGCCTTCGCCAGGGTGAGGGCGGGCTTCGGCGGGAGCGAGTCGGTGACGATGTAGAAGCGCCGGAAGCCTAGCTCGTAATAGAAGTCGATGTCGGCCAGGATGTCCTTCTCTGCGCGAGGCGCGTAGAGGGCATTCGTGCCGTTTTGCGTGCGCGTGTCGCAGAAGGTGCAGCGCCCCCAGTAGCAGCCGATCGCCTGCAACACGGGTAGCCAGGCGACGTCGCGCACCGCGCGAGGAATCTCCGCCAGAAACGCGTCCGGGACACGATAGCGCCCGAGGTGCTGGCGGGGTGGCGGCGGATTGTAGTGGGGGCGTTCGGGGCCCTCCTTCGGGGCACCCCGGTACCAGACGTTCGGGAGCTCGGGGGGCGGCTTGCCGTCGTGGAGCGCACGAACCATGGCCACCAAGGCGTCTTCCCCGATGTAATAGACGACCGAATGGAACCCCACGTCCTCGGAAAGGAGGTGCAGCGCCTCGTCGCGGCGGAGGTAGCTCACGATCTGCCCACCGATCGTGACGTGGATCGTGGGGTCGATGGCGGCGATCTCGTGGGCCAGCACGAGGCACGAGAGGGCCTGCTGCTGGAAGGAGAACGAGAGCCCCACGAGTCGCGGCCGGCGCGTCGCGATCATCTCCCGGATCATCGGCCGCAGGAATTCGCGGTAACGCACGACGTCGGGACGGCGGAGGAGGTCCCGGATCTCGTCGACGCTGCGCATGATGGCGGTGACCTCGGTGTACTGGTCAGCCGAGGCGAAGAGGAATTCCTGCGCGAACTGGTTGAGAAGCCCGACGGCGGGCACGTTTTCCTGGTACAGGAGCTCGTCACGGGGATGCCGCCCGACGCACTCCTCGTAGTTGTCGAGTATTAGGCGTAGCCAGGCAAGGTTCGAGACCAGCGAGTTGTAGTCGCGAACGCCGTCCGGGCTGAGCGAGCTCTGCGCCTCGAGCGCCGAGCGGCGCGCCTCGAGCGAGGCATACTCCGCTTGCAGGAAGTCCCGATCGAGCATGCGGGCGAAGGCCGCCCGATTCACGTCCCACACCTCGGCCGAGAGACCCTGCCCGATGAGATCCGAGGCGAGCCAGTGCGCCGCAGAGTACGGTTGTCGCATGACGTTGGCCAGGAAGGGAGGCCAGATGATGAGGGCGTCCGTACGTTCCGTGGTGTGAGAGTTCGTGATCGCGCCGACTCCGTCGCCCGTGGCATAGGTGTTTTGCATGGCCAGAAGGATACGGTACTCCCTATGGGAGTGCAAACGCGCGGCGCACGGTGGCTGTAATTAGCAGCCTAGTCACGGCAGCGCCGGACGGGTGGAGTCGTCGGGAGGTGGGATGGTGTGTAAGCGACGCGAGGGGCCGGCTGCTATCAGAAATCCGCGATTACGTCAGCGCATAGACGATCAGTTACGAAAGTCCGAGCTACGCCCAGTTGTAACGAGATGCACTCGCACACTTTCCGGGCGCAATGCGCTTGTCGAGCTCACGAAGCTTCATCAGGTCCTTCAGGTTCTTCTTCTGCATGGTCGTTTCCTTTGAGGCGGACGCCCATATCGTTTCCGACTTAGGGCACCTGCGAGGCTCCCAGGCCGCTTTCGCGGCTAGGAGTCGTTAACCTTCTTAGCAGCCGGCCCCTCTTGCCGCCTGCCCTCTACAGCGAATTATTAGGACACGAAAGAATAGCACGGATCGTCCATCAGCCAAGGACGAGGATGTGCGTGCGGCACGAAGAGCTGCCACTGCTCAGCGCGCCGCGTCATTCTGCCGGGCCTCGACCTCAGCCGGACATCCATGCAAGTAGGATTACGGTATTGTCAGTGATAGTCAAATGGGATCTTGTACGGCGCATCGGGACAACGCGGCCATTGCGTGTTTAATGCGGCGTAATTACGAAGAAACATGACAGCGTAAAATGATCTCACCCCGTATGGGGCGTTCACGCCGCGAAGACCTCCTCGACGTGCGTGATCCGCACCTGATCCTCCGTGAGGTGAAGGATCCGGGCGCCGATGATCCGATCCTCGGCGGCGACCTCTGCGGAGCGGGGAGCATCGTAGGAGGCGCCGGAAACCCCCGGCGCGAGGAGCTCCTGCTTCAATCCCTCCGCGTTGCCGGCGGTCATGACCACGTCGAGCTGGGTGGCAGACAGATGCCGCCGAATGGCCTCGTTGACGGCGTCCGGGGTGAGCCGCTCCAGGCGAGAGAGCAGGTCTCGCACATGGTCCTCGAGGCCGAACCAGCGATCGTCGATGGCCGAGCCGAGCTGGTCGTCCTGGCCGAGGCGTAGCTGGTGCACGCTCCGCGACAGGTAGGTGCGAAAGGTGTCGAGCTCCTCCGCGGATACCCCGCCATCTATGAGGCGCTCCAGCTCGTGGAGGGCGGCCTTTAGCGCAAAGACGGCCGAGTCTCGACGGACGGGACGGATGAGGATCTGGAAGAGCTGCGTTCGGCGAACGGTGTTGGCGGACGCGCTCGAATAGGCCGATTGCAGGTCCGAGCCCGCGATCGACTCGGTATACGCATAGGCGCCGTAGGTCAGGCCGCGCGCGGTGCGCAGGAGGCGAAAGAGGCGCCCGAAAGAGGTTCGATGGTCCCCGAGCACCGCACGCGCCACCGCCAGGGCGGCGAAGTCGGGGTGCGCTCGGAGAACGGGCATGGGCAGGCCGAGGGCGATGGCGACGACCTCGCTCTCCTTCTCCAGGATCTCGACGCGCAGGCCGCGGGGCCGCTCCACCTCGACCATGGGGGGGGACGGGCGCTCTCCGTCGGGAAGTTCCTCGAGTTCCCGGAGCAGGCGCTCCTCGAACGCCGGGGCGTAGTTTCCGGCGAGGCCCACCGTGAGATTCCGGCGCGTGTAGAAGGAGGAGGCGAAGCCTTGCACGTCCTCCAGGGTCAGTGAGTCCAGGCCCGCGAGCGTCCCGAGAGAGGGGTGGCCGTAGGGGGTCCCGGCGAAGACGTTGCACTGGAGTCGCTCGAGGGCGAGCCCCTCGTCCTGCCCGTCTCGCAGGTCGTAGAGCAGGGCCGCCTTCTGCGCCTCCCGCAGCAGCTCGAAATCCTCCTCCCGCATGCCGGGCTCGAGGAGCTGCCGTAGAGCGACATCGGCGAGCTCGTCGGCGTGGTCGCGATGGACCACACCGGTGAGGGTGGAGAGCTCGCGGTCGACGTTGGGGACGAAGTACCCGGCGATGCCGTGGAGCGTCCGGCCGATTTCGTCCGAGCTCAGCTCCCGGCTCCCGGCGGAGGCGAGCATACCGGCGGTCAGCGTGGCCAGGCCGGCTTTCCCCGGTGGGTCGTAGGCCGAGCCGGCGTCGAAGGCCAACTTGAAACGGACCAGCGGCAGCTCTGACTTCAGGTGGACGGTCTTCGCGGCCAGGGAGAGGACGACCTTGTGGCCCACCCGGCTGTTCACGCCTCGGCGTGCGGCCTCCAGCGCGGCCGGCTGCTCCTCGTGAGACATGACGGTGCAGACGAGGTTCTCATCGGTGAAATACCGCCCGGCGACGTCGTGGAGGTCCTCGGGCGTGAGGAGCTCCCGGCGACGATAGTGCTCGTTCAGGCCGGAGAAGGAGCGCCCGACGTGCAGGAAATCGCCGATCGCCGTGCAGATGGAGACCGCGTTGTCCATGACGTGCACGAAGCGGGCTTGGTTCCGAGACTTCCATCGGGCGAGGCGCGACTCGGAGATCTGCCCTCGCCGGAGCGCCGCGACGGTTTCGAGGACCGCATCGATGGCCTCGCCCGTGCTCTCCGGCGTGGACTCCGCCGACATCCGGCCCATGATCAGCTGCACGTCCGGATCCAGCGATATGCGGCTCACGGGCGAAAGGACGTCCACGAGCTGCTGCTGTCTCATCAGGCGCCGCTCGAGGTCGGACCCCTCTCCGAAGGCCAGGTCGAGCAGCGCGTCGAGCGCCTCGGCATCCCGCGTCGACGCGTCGAAGGCCGGTCCCCGGAACCCCACACCGAAGAGGGTCGGGATCTCGGTGGGCCACGAGGCCTGCGCGACGGCCGGAGCGGTGTGGCGTGGCTCGAAGGGCGTGGGGCGCGGTTCGGTACCCGGCTCCCAGCTCCCCCAATGGCGCTCTGCGCCAGCGATGACCAGGTCGGGGTTCACGTCGCCGACCACGAGAAGCGTCGTCCGTTCCGGCCGGTAGTGGCGCCGGTGATACTCTGCCGCGTACGCGTAGAGAGCCGGAAAGCCCTCAACGTCCGCTTGCCGTCCCAGCACTTGGTATCGGTAGGGGTGGTGCTCGAAGGCGTTCTCGACGTTCGCGCGGGAGAACGCGGAGATGGGGTCCGCGGCATCGCGCTTGAGCTCGGCGAGCACGGTCGCGGCCTCCGCGACGAAGGCATCTTCGGTGCACCAGGGGTGCATGACCCGATCGCCTTCGACCTCGAGCAGCGCCTCGAGGTCGGCCTTCGTGCAGATGAGCCCGTAGCGAGTGCAGTCGGGGGTGGTGAGCGCGATCCTTCGCGCCCCGGCCTTCATGAGGATCTGACTGTCGATCTCTCCCGAGTAGCGGCGGCTGCCCTTCCACACCAGGTGTTCCGTGAAATGGGCGAAACCCGACCTCCCCGGCTCGAGGTCGTCCCGCGGGCCGACCTGGACCGCGGTTTCGATGACCACCAGGCCCGGCTGGCCGATGGGCACCACGATGATGTGGAGACCGTTCGGCAGGGTGGCCTCGACCGCGTCCAGAGGGCAGATATCGGCCCGGGACGCACTGATCCGACGTCGACTCATCGTGGCACTCGCTCCTTGTTATGCGCCTATCCGTTCGGTCTTGCGACTAGCGGGCACCCTCCAGCCGGAGGCCGAAGCCATCGAGGAGGGTGCTGATCGCCCGCTGGTACTGGATCGCGGCTACGTTCAGCGCGGCGAGGGATTCGGCTTCTCGCCGCCGGGCCTGGGCATATTCGTCCTGGGCGCGAAGCACGTCGAAGTTGGTGGAGATACCGCCTCGGAACTTCTTCTGCTCAGCCGCGAGGTTTTCCTGCGCGGTGGAGACGGAGGTGCGGGCGACCTCGAGCCGTGCGGCGTCGGAGCGGTAGCTCTTCACGGCGCGGCGCACCTCGGCGGTGATCGCCACCTTCGCCACGCGAAGCTCCTGCTCCAGACGAGCGATCTCCCGCTGCGTGACGAGCAGGTCAGACTTCGCCGCCGAGTTCCCGAGCGGAAGGGCGAAGAGAAGGCCGACCTTGAAGTCGACGTTGCCGCGAAACATGCCGGCCAGGGCGTGCGCGATGTTCCCCTGGTAGGCGTCGGGGACGTTCCAGGTGAGCCCCGTCGCGGCCTCGGGAAAGCGGCTGTTCTTCGCGCCGGCGAGGCCGAAGACGCGCACCTGCGTCTGCAGCTCGAGGCTGGGCAATAGGGCGTTCTTGCGCTGGTCGAGCAGCGCTTTCCGGCTGCGGATGCTCGCCTGCGCCTCCGCGATCTCTGGTCGTTTCTCGAGGGCGCGGGCGAGGGACTGCTCGAGGTCGACGTTGAGGCGCGGGGCCTCCAGCGCCTCGGCGGGGCGATAGTCGGCCTCGAGGTCCCAGCCGCTCTTCGGCCCCGGGATGACGAGCCGCAACAGGTCCGTCTCGGCGTCGAGCACCCGCCGGTCGTGAAGCGCCAGGTCCTCCTCGCGGCGCACGATCGCGGCGCGAGCCTGGATGAGCTCGGGCTGCGACACTCGCCCCCCCTTGAAGAGGACCATCGTCAGGCTGTGCTGGTCTTTGGCGCGCTGCACCAGCTCTTCGGCGATCTCCTTGAGCCGAAGCGCGAGCGCCAGGTTCCAGTAGGCCTGGGCAATCCGCTCCACGTGGCCTTGAACGATGGTGGCCAGGCGGTGCAGCGCCGCGTCCCGTCGGTGCCGCGCCCCGACCTGCAGGGCCAGGTTGGCTCGCCTACCCAGCCCCTTCAGCAGGGGCTGCGAGAAGGAGGCCTGCAGGTAGGACTCCCACTTCGGGTTGAACGCGGCGTAGTCGAAGTCGACCCCCGTGCGCTTCATCCCGAGGCCGACGGAGTAGGTGCTGCCCAACCGCAGCTTTCCGCTCAGTGCGGAGTCGAGGGACCAGGTGTTGAAGAAGCTCGCCTGGACCAGCCCGAGCGACTCCTGGGGCCCGCGGACCCCGGCGAAGCTGGTCGACACCGACACCACCGGGTCGAAGGGCGCGTCGTAGCCGAGGATGCTCCCCTCCGCCATGAGCACCTCCTCCTTGGCCGCGGCGAGCGAGGGGTGGTTCTTCACGCCCTCCTGCACGCAATGCCGCAGCGAGAGCCGGACGGGTGTGGACGGAGCGGCGGGCGGGTTAGCACGGCTTGCCGCGGGGAGCAGGAGGGCGGCGAGCGTGGCGAGGAGGGCTGGCTTCATCAAATGGTGACACTCCGTCCGAGTTCGATCGCACGAACGTGTTTCTGCGCGCGCAATGCGGCGAAGGCAGCCTGAACCTTGCTCAGGAGCTCCTCGCGGGCGATGGGCTTGTGGAGGAAATGGTGGGCTTTGGCCGTGTTGATGGCGTCGGTGAGCGCCGACGCGTCGGTATAGGCGCTGAGGATGATGCGAATTACGTTGGGGTTGAGCTCGAGGGTCTTGCGCAGCAGGTCGGTGCCCGTCATGCCCGGCATGCGTTGATCCGTGATGATGACCTCGATCGTCTCCTTCTTGAAGATCTCGAGCGCTTCCTCGCCGCTCGTGGCGGTGAAGACTCGGTAGTCCTTGCGGAGGATCCGTTCGATGGCCTCCACGTTCTCCACATCGTCGTCCACGGCGAGGACGTGGAAGTGGAGCTTCCGCTGCCGCAGGTCGTTGACGCGGCTGATGTGGTGTCGCATCGCGTCCAGGATGTCGCTCTCGCGGAAGACGCGTCGGCCGTGGAGGCGACGGCCGATGCCCAGGCGTCGCGCGGTGCGCGTGACGTCGGTAAGGCGGATCTCGTGGTGCTGCGCGAACTCCTCGGGGGTGATGAATTGATCGACCTCGTCCGCAGCGGCCTCGACGAGCTCGTAGGTGCGCGACAGGTCCTCTTTGCGGGGGGAGACCTTGAGCTCTATCCCGAGGTAGCGCAACAGCCGGTCGTAGCTCTGTCGGGCTTCGGGCGTGGTGTCAGCGGGCGCCACGACGAGCTCGTGCGTCTCGGGCTTTCCGCTCTCGCCCGGCGTGACGTGCTCCTCGACGATCTGCGCCGTGAGCGCTACGGGTCCGCGTCGGGTCTGAACGTCGATGGTGATGGTCTTGCCGCTCGTGAGCGTGGGGATATTTCCCGAGCTCTTGAGGCGCAGCTTGCCGGCCCCCGCAGCGGCGAGCCGGAAGTAGTGCCGCGCCGTCGCGCCTTCGAGCTGGACGCGGGCGGATTGCCGCGCTGTTCGGCTGAGCGTGACCCATTGTTCGGAGAGCTCGCCGGGCTCCTCCGCCCGACGGGCGATCGCCTGCTGGGTCCAGCCCCAAACGACGGGTGCGAAGAGCGCCTGGCTGGCGTCGTCGAGGCGGACGAGCGCGAACTGGAGCTTCGAGCCGGAGTCCGCCAGGTCGATGGTGCCATGGAGCTCGAGCGGCCCCGCGGCGCGCAAGCAGTGGAGCGTGGCCGGCTTGCCTTCGTCGGTCGCCGTGAGCTCGGGGCCGCGAACGAGAAGCGCGTGCGGCGCTGCGTCTTGCAGCACTGCCTCGAGCTTGCGCGAACCTTCGGTCAGCACGATGGGGCCGAGCAGATCGTGCTCGGGGCGCTTACGAGGGCCGAGCCCGAGGGCGCGCGCGACGCGCGAGGTGACGCGGGGCCCGAGGCCGCGGGGGCCTTCGACGTAGTAGCAGCCGGAGGCCTGAGCGAAGGCCAGGAGCTCGGGCGTCGAATGCGGAATGGCCAGCACGATCGGAATGCTCAGGGGATGCTCCGCCGCGAGAAGGCGGCCGCCCCAGGAGGTCGACTCGAGCACGGCCACGACGAGGTCGGGATGGGACCGCTTCTGATCCTCCCGCAGCTCCTCGAGCGTCGCGTACGCCGCGGTCACGAGCTGCGGATACATGGCGAGCGACATTCGGATGCGGCGGACGACCTTCGCCGGCCCGACGAGGTGCAGCTGCCGACGTACGGAGCGGGTCCGCGCGTGATTCTCTGGGTTCATGTTGGCTTCCCCTTCTTGGGCAGAACGATGCGCACCGTGGTGCCGCGTTCCGGACGTGGTACGACCGAGATGGTGCCCCGATGGTCCTGGATGATGCGGTAGCAGATGGATAGGCCGAGGCCCGTGCCCTGGCCCACGGGCTTGGTGGTGAAGAACGGGTCGAAGATCTTCGGCAGGACCTCGGGAGGAATACCGGGCCCGTCATCGGAGATCTCGTAGGCGATGGTGTCGTCCTCGCTCCGGTTCGTGATCCAGATGTTGCCGGGCCCCTGGATGGCCTGGGCGGCGTTCGTCAGCACGTTCATGAAGACCTGATTCACGTGGCCGGAGTTGCACCGTACGGTACACGGTTCGAGGCTCTGATGCACAGTTACGCGGTCGCGCAGGATGGGCGAGAGCAGGACGAGCGAGACCCGGATTCCCTCCGTCAGGTCCGTGTCCTCCCAGGTATCGTGGCCCATGCGCGAGAAGCTCTTCAGGTCGGCCACGATCCGCGCGCCGCGCGCCGCGCCGCTACGGATCGCCTTGACCAGGGAGCCGAAGTCCTTGGCCACGTACTCGACGTCGAGCCGCCGGCGAGCCTCGTCCACGTGCCGGGCCGCGTCGGGGTAGCGCGCCACCTGCGTCTCGAGCGCGCGTACGAACTCGGTCATGGTGTCGAAGTATTCCTTGAGGAAGTCCACATTCGCGGAGATGAAGTTTATCGGGTTATTGAGCTCGTGGGCGATACCCGCCACCAGCTGACCGAGCCCCGCCATCTTCTCGCTGTGCACGAGCTGCGCCTGGGCCGCCTTCAGCTCTTCGTTCGCGGACTCGAGGGCCTTGGTCCGCTCGGCGACGAGCCATTCGAGGGCCTGCTTCGCGACGCGTTCCTTCCGCAGCAGGTTGCGGTATCGGGCGTGCACCCGCGCCTCGTCGGTGACGTTGCGGAAGAGCTCCACGACGCCGATCCCCCGCAGAGGGATCGCCGTGACGTTGAAGACCAGCGAGTCCTCGGCGTCCGTGGTGCGCACCTCGTTCACCTGCACCACGGTACCGAGCTGCTGGGCCTGCCGCGCCGGCCAGTGCTTGACCAGCAGGTCTCCCTCGAGCTCGTGCGCCGCGGTCTGCTGCTGCCGGTGGCGACCGGGAGCTGCGGGTGTGCCGAGGAAGAGCACACGATACGCCTCGTTCGCGTAGACGGGCTGCAGCTCCTCGTCGAACACGGCCGCTGCGTCCGGTGACGCATCGAGAAACACGCGAAGGTCGCTCGAGATCGTCGGCTTGGCGTCGTCCACGGCCTCGCTAGTCCCACTCGCCACGTTCCACGCCGCAACCGCTGCTCGTGGCGCCGCCGTGTAGCGCCGCCACCTGTGTCGTACTGGTGGTGTCCTTGACGTGGACGGCGGATAGGATACATTAAAAATCGATGGTAGAGGCTCAAGCTTCTGGCCAAAGGTGATGGGCGTGGGACTGGGTCTGCGGTGGGAGGCCCGGGTACACTGTCAGCGGCGGCAGAAGGGGCCGGCCGAGTCTCAATAGAAAATGGGCCTTTCTGGCGAAAGCCGGAGGCTCCCAGGCAGAGAGCCTAAGTCGGAGACGATATGGTTCCCTGCAGAGAAAGTGAAACCCATGCAGAAGAAGAACCTGAAGGACCTGATGAAGCTTCGCGAACTCGACAAGCGCATTGCGCCGGGCGAGCCGAGGAACTCTCGATACAACTGGGCCTAGCTCAGGCGTCTCGACGGTTTGTGGTTCGTTAGCGAGTTGACCTAGCCGACGGATTTGGCCGGCCCCTTCCGCCGCCGATGTGACGCACGAAGCGACGAAGCTCCGACCAGGGTTGCGCAGTGGCCCGGGCGTGGGCGCGCAGGCCGGAGGAGAGACCGCCGTTGTTCGAGTTGCGCCCCGATATTCGCGTGCAGGTGCAGAGCAACACGCGGCCTGTGATCGTCGATTGCGTCGAGGGGACGCGCGCGGTCGTAGACCCGCTCGTCCTCGAAGTGCTCCGGGCTCTCGACGGCGCGCCTTCTCTCGAGGACGCCTGGCAAGTGCTAGAGCGCCGCGGCCTGGCTGACGGCCTCGACCGCGACGGGTTCGGCGAGTTCGTCGAAGCGTCGCTTTCCCGCTATTTCGCCACGCCGACGCACGCGGCGGCGAGTCTACGTCAGGCGTGGGGCGAGGCGAGGCGGGTGCGCGAGGAGCGGTTGCTGGCGCTCGTTCGGTGGGCAGGCGCAAAGGTCCCATACTACCAGGCCCGATGGGGTCACCTGCTGCCGGAGCTTCGGGGGATCGAGGACGCGCGGCGCATTCCCTTGCTTTCGCGCGAGGAGGTGCGAGCGCAGTTTCCCACCGGGCTCCTCGCCGCGGGCTTCGACTACGGTGAGCTGATCTCCTCGGGGCGCGCCGCGGTCGAGTACTCGTCGGGGTCCACCTCGGTCACGGATCGCGTGCCGTCCCTGCACCTCGTCTCGGAGCTCGGACCGAGCGCCGTCTCGTCGGTGCCCTTCTTCAGCCGCACGGATCGCGCCGCGGATTTCACACCGCCCGTCTGCTCGGGCCACGAATGCTCGATCGAGCAGCAGAGCCGCGAAGAGAGGACCTTCGGCGGCTACCTCCTGCTGCCGTCGGCCCCCGACCCCATGTACATGTCGGAGGCGGCGCTGAGAGGCGTGCACGCCGAGCTCTGGGACTGGGCCCCGCAGGCCCTCCTCGGCAACCCCTGGTACCTCATGTCGCTCCTCAGGAGCTTCGACGCGCTCGGACTTCCGCTTCCCGACTCGATCGAGGTCGTGCAGACGCTGACGGAGTTCGCCACGGCGCCGGTACGCCGCTATCTCGCGCGCAAGACGGGCCTCGTGCCGTTCGACGGCTATTCCTCCACGGAGTGCGGGACGCTGGCGGTTACCTGCCCCCTCGGCAGGTACCACCTGGCGGAGCAGTCGTACGTGGAGATCCTGCGCCGCGGCAGGCCGGCTGGCGTGGGAGAGTTCGGCGAGATCGTCGTGACGACTCTCGACAACGAAGCAATGCCGCTCGTGAGGTACCGCCAGCGGGACCTCGCGGCCCCCACCGAGTCCTGCGAGTGCGGGATCCCTTCTCCGACGATAGAGCTGCTCGGTCGCCAGGGGGACTGCCTGGTCGCCGGGTCGCGCGTCGTACCCGTGCGCGTCGTCGACCGAGGACTGGAACGTGTCGCCGCGCTGCTCTTCTACCGGCTCCTGCAGCAGGCCGACGAGACGGTGGGCGCCGACATCGGGGTCGATCCGGAGAGCGGGGCGAGCGCGGAGACGGTGGTCGCCGACGTGCGCCGGGTCCTCGCGGAGTGCGACCTGAAGGTCGGGGCGGTGACGGTCGTGGAGCGACTCCGCACGCAACCGTCGATGAAATTCTCGCCGCTCGTCTCGCGCGTTCCGCAGCTCCGACAGCGGGTGGCCCAGGCCCTCGAGCTGGAAGACGATGCTTCCTCGCCAGCTCTCTGACGACGTTCGCGGCGATTTTCCGTTCTTCACCGAGCGGGAGGATGGGGCGCAGGTCCTCTACCTGGACAGCGCTGCGACGTCGCTGACGCCTCGCGTGGTGCTCGAGACCATGACGGACTTCTACGTCAGGCTCTCGGCAAACGTGCACCGCGCGAAGTACCTGCACTCGCAGCTGGCGAGCGAGGCCTACGAAGAGGCGCGCTCGACCGTGGCGCGCTTCCTGGGCATGGAGGCGGCCGAGGTGGTCTTCACGGCGGGGTGCACCGCGGCGATCAACCTCGTGGCCGCGGGGCTGGAGCTCGGGGCCGGCCAGGCCGTCGCGCTCTCGCTCTACGAGCACCACGCGAACATCCTGCCCTGGATGTCCCGCCATCGGGTCGTGTGGTTCGATCCGGCGCGCTGCGACGCGAACGCGCTGGCCGACCTCCTGCGCCGGGAGAAGGTGGGGCTCCTGGCGCTCACTGCTTGCTCGAACGCCAGCGGCGTGGTCCCTCCCGTCGCCGAGTACGCTGCAGCAGCGCGCCAGCAGGGCATTCCGGTGCTGATCGATGCGGCGCAGTACGTGCCGCACTACGGCGGTAACCTGCCTGCGCTCGGCGGGGACTTCTACGTTCTCTCGGGCCACAAGATGGTGGGGCCCTTCGGCGTTGGAGTGCTCGCGGCGCGGTTCGAGTGGCTCGAACGCCTCGCCCCGCCGTGGCTGGGCGGTGGGGTCGTCGAGCGCGTCTCCTCCGACGGCTACACCCTGCGCGGGATCCCCACACGCTTCGAGGCCGGTACGCCGCCTATCCCCGAGGTGCTCGGGCTGGCTCGCGCGGCGGAGTACCTGGAAGGCCTCGGCTGGGCGCGGCTCCAGGCGCACGAAGAGCAGCTCCGGGCGAGGCTCGCGGAAAGGCTCGCGCGGATTCCTCAGGTCGTCCGGCTCGAGGCCGAGTGGGAAGGGCGCAGGTCCGCGGTCACGAGCATCACCTTCGCGCAGCAGGGCACGCGCTGGGAGGACCTGGTCGCTCGCATGCTGTACGACCGGTTCAAGATCTGCGTGCGGGCGGGGCATCACTGCGCACACCCGTACCTCTCGGCGCGCGGTCACGGCGGGACGGTTCGGTTCGCACCGTACTTCTACAACTCGCTCGAGGAGATCGATCGGGTCGCGGACGCGCTCGAGGAGGTGGTCGGCCAGCTCATGCCGACCCGCTAGCCGTTGCGCCTCCCGGAGATGTGATATCCTCCGCTTACACACGTCGTCAGACGGGAGATATGGCCGCTCAGCGACCTCAGTTGCGCCCAGACCTGCTGGTGCAACCCCTTCGTGGATCCGCGGAAGGTCTGGTTAAGGTGAGCTGCAGCGGCATGGCTGGTGCCGCGACCTTCTCGAGCCAGCAGTATCAGATCCTCCAGCTCCTCGACGGCAGACGCTCGCTGGAGGAGATCACCCGAGAGGCGCGAGATCGACTCCGTGTCCGCGTCTCGGTCGACGAGCTGGACAATCTCGTCTCCACCCTGCGCTCGCTCGAGCTGCTCGTGCACGACGGCAGCGTGGTGGTGCCCCTGCCGCGCGGCGGCCTGGCCCCGGGAATGTCTCCCGAGGAGTGGTTCCCCGGGGACGCCGATCCGGTCGATGACGAGCGGACGGAGGTTCGCGGGTGGCCGCTCGCTCCGGCGGGGGCGCGCGTTGCCCCCCCTCCCCTTCCGGTCGAAGACGATTCCTCGGCCAGCGCTTCGTTTGCCGACCTCTCCGAGGAGTCGGAGCAGGTGCCGGAGGGCGCCCTGGCGAAAGGCTCCCGGGAGGTGCCAACGGAGCAGCCCCCCACCGAAGCGCCGGGGGAGGGCGAGGCCGACGAGGCCGGGGAGCCCAGTGAGCAGGACGAGGAGGACGAGGAGGTCCTCAAGGCCGTCGTCTCGCGGCGCAGGCGCCGGCTCGTGCGGCTCGCTGTGGCCGTGGGAGTGCTCGGCTTGCTGGTCGGCGCGGCGGCGCTGACCCCCTTCCGGCTGTGGGTGAACGAGCCCTGCGAGCTCATCCCGGGGCACCGCACGGTCGTGCGCAGCCAGCTGGATGGGCTCATTCGAGCCGTCGGCGTGCGCGAGGGGCAGTGGGTCAAGCGGGGCCAGCGCCTGGTCGAGCTCGACGACCGCGAGTTGCGGTCGGACATCGACAAGCTGCGGGCGCGCGTCCGGCGGGCGACCGCCGAGCTCGCTCGGCTGCAGAAAGGGGCGCGGCGCGAGGAGATCGCGCAAGCGCGCCAGGTCGTCGCGACCAAGGCCACCGAGGTGCGCTTCGCGCAGCTCACCGAGGCCCGGAACAGGCGTCTGGCCAGCCAGAGCCTGGTCTCGAAGGAGCGCCTCGAGGCCGCGAGCCGTGACCTCGCCGTGCGTCGGCGGGAGTTCGAGGAGGCGCGCGCCGCCCTGGCGCTCCTCCTCGCGGGAAACCGAAGCGAGACGATTGACGCCAAGAAGACGGAGATCGAGCAATACCGGTCCGAGCTCCGCTACCGACAGCTCCAGCTCGGCCGGGCCACTGTGACGAGCCCCATCGACGGGCGGGTCGTGACGCCGCGCATGGAGGAGAAGGAGAACATCCAGGTGCGGGTCGGGGATCCGCTGGTCGAGATCGTCGACACCTCGGTGATGAGGGCGGAAATCCAGGTCCCGGAGCGGGAGCTGGACGCGGTCAGGGTGGGCCTTCCCGTCGAAGTGAAGGTACGAAGCTATCCCGAGCGCAGCTTCTGGGGAAAGGTGGTCTCGATCGGCCAGAAGGTCGAGGTCGGTCAGCTCGTCAACAGCATGCGGGTGGTCAGCGAGCTTCACAATCCCGGCGAGATTCTCAAGCCCGAGATGACCGGGAATGCCAAGATATACTGCGGCAAGCGATCGGTGCTGCACCTGGCGACGCGCAGGCTGATGCGGTGGATGCGCGTGGAGTTCGTTTTCTGAGCCCCGTGCTCGAAGCGGAGTGGGATAGTGGCGCGGACGTATCGCCCTAGACTGCGTCCTGACGTGATCATCCGAGCCTCACAGGATGTGGAGGGGGTGCACATCGTCAAGGACCCCATCTTCGATCGCTATTTCGAGTTCAACTTCTTCCAGATCGAGATTCTGAATCGCCTCGACGGCACGCGGTCGATAGCGGAGGTGGCGCGCGACCTGTCCGAGAGCTTCGAGGTCGAGGTTGACGTCACAGACGTCGCCGAGTTCGTCGACGTCTTGCGACGCAACCAGCTGATGGTGGTGACAGCCATCAACTACCGCAGCCCCGAGATCCAGGCCCGTATCGCCGCCATCGCGCGCAAGGACCTCGTCAAGGAGGGCTTCTCGATCGGGACCACGGAGCGCCGCCGGGCGTCGCGGGAGGCGTCCGACCGGAGAACCAATCGATCCGAGGAGCGTAGCCTCTTTGCCGAGGGGCTCGAGGCTCTCCACAGCAACGATCCCCAGCGCGCCCTCGGCTGCTTCGATCGGGTGCTCGAGCGCTTCCCGAAGAACGCGCGGGCCCAGCGCTTCCGAGATGCGATCCAGCGCGCGTGCCTGACGATTCGGGCATCGTCGGCCGGCAAGAGCGAGTTCGCCGGCGCCACTCGGCGCGCACTTTTCAACCCCGATCGGTTCCTGACGCGGCTCGATGGGCTGATCGGGGGCTTCGTCTTCTCGCCTGCCTTTCTCCTCGTATGGGCGAGCACCGTCGTGACGGGGGTCGCCATCCTCCTGGCCAACACCGAGGAGATCAAGCAGAGTGTCTCCGCGCTCGGGGTTTCGACCGTCGGGGTGACGACCGTCATCTACCTCACCGTCGCCGTGTTCCTTCACGAGATGTCCCACGGCCTGGCGTGCAAGCACTTCGGTGGCACGGTCAAGTCCATCGGGATGGCCTTCGTCTACATGGTTCCGGTGGCCTACTGCGACGTGAGCGACGCTTACTTCTTCTCGCGCCGAAACCGCGTCTTCGTGTCGCTGGCGGGGATCATCAGCGACTGCTTCATGACTTCCCTCTGGACCATCCTCTGGCGTGTCTCGGCTCCCGGGACCTTCACCGGAACGATCGGTGCGGTGGTGGCGGCAGTTGCCGCCCTGCAAACGCTGCTGAACCTCGTCCCCTTCATCAAGCTCGACGGCTACTACATCCTCATGGATCTGCTCCGCCGGCCGAACCTCTACCAGGAGGCCGCGGGCTACGCGCAAGCTGCTCTCATCTCCCTGCTCACGGGAACGAATATCTTGCCGCCGGTGAGCGGGGCGATCCGCGCCCTGTACGTCGCGTATCAGATCCCCGCTACGCTCTGGCGCCTCTACATCCTCATCTCCTTCGTGCTGGGCGTGATCTGCGTCTATCTCGTGGCAAACCTCGGGGGGTGGGGCGTGGCCATCAGCGCGGGGATCATCGTCGGGTCCGTCGGTGGCATCATCCTCCCGCTCGCGCGAATGTTCTGGAGCACCCTGCGGAGCAACCTCGGAGCCTTCTTCCGTCCGGCGCACCTGGTGCAACTGGTCCTCATCCTGGGCGCGCCGGTGGCGATCATGGGGCTCGTCCGGTGGAGCGTGAAGGTGAAGGCGCCGGTGACGCTCGAGCCCGGGGCGCACGCGATGGCGCGGGCCAGCGAGCCGGGCCGGGTGGCGCAGGTCTACGTGGCCGAAGGGCAGGCCGTCGCACGGCAGCAGCCGCTCCTGCGGCTGGATACGTCGCAGCTCGAGGCGCAGCTCGCGGCCGTGCGTGCGGCCCGTCAGATCGTTCGCTTCGAGCTCGAGGAGGCGAAGCGTGGCGCGGTGCGCCCTCGCCTGGAGGTCGCGCGGGCGCGCGTGGCGCTGGAAGAAACCCGGGCGCGCTATGCCGCGGCCGAGTGGGAGCGGGCGCGCAGGCTGGCCTCGGCGGGTGGGGCGACGCAAGAGGCGGAGATGGTGGCGCGGCGGCAGCTCGCCTCGAGCGAGAACCTCATCGGGGAGGCGGTGGCGCGCCTGCGCACGGTGGCGGCGAAGGCTCCCCGGGAGCAGATCTTCGGCTTGCGCGCCGAGCTCGCGCGCGCCGACGTGGAGGAGGCAGTGCTCCTGCGGCGGATCCAGCTCAGCGTCGTGCGTGCGCCGATCGGCGGGCGGGTCCTGACCGTGCGACCCGCCGAGTTCGTGGGGCGCTGGGTGGGTAGCGGCGAGGGGCTCTTCGAGATTGCCGATGCCCGGCGCATGAAGGCCATCTTGCGTGCTCCTGCCGACGACGTCGCCGACGTGCACGTCGGCGCGCCGGTGCGGTTCAAGCTCTGGGCCCTGCCGTCGGACCAGACGGTGGAGTGTGCGGTCAACGAGGTGGGTCAGAAGGCGACGGCCACCCGCGGCTACGGGCGCGTCTTCGAGACCCGCTGCCCCGTCAACAACCCGGAGTCGCTGGCGCTGGTGGGGGGGATGACCGGTCGCGCCGAGATCGTCCTCGAGCCGGTTCCGCTGGCGAAGGTCTTGTTCCGGCCGGCGTGGCGCCTGCTGAAGGTCGACCTGTGGGGGCTCCTCTAGTCGAGTTGACAGCCTCGAGGAGTTGCCCGAGGATCATCCGACTCAAACGACGTCGAACGAGAGCTGGGCCCCAAGGCCCGCGAGGCACCTCCCCGCGAGGTGCGGAGAGACCCAACCATGAACGTCGTGGGCATTTCCGCCTACTATCACGAAGCGTCCTGTTGCCTGCTACGCGACGGTGAGTTGATAGCGGCGGCGGCGGAGGAGCGTTTCTCGCGCATCAAGCACGATTCCAGTCTCCCCCTGGCGGCCTTCCGGTTCTGCCTCGAGGCGGGCGGCATCGGCATTCAGGACCTCCATTGCATCGCCTACTATGAGCTGCCGGCGAGAAAGCTCTCGCGGCAGCTCTGGACGGGCATGCCCGTCGGCGGCGATCCGTCGCTCCCCTGGCTCGACGCGCAGCGCCCGGAGCTCGAGATACGGGAGCGCCTGGGCTACGAGGGTCCCATCGAGCTGTTCGACCATCACCTCTCGCACGCGGCGAGCAGCTTCCTCTACTCGGGCTTCGAGGACGCCGCCATCCTCACGGTCGACGGCGTCGGCGAGTGGGCGACCACGAGCTACGGGCGAGGAAACGGCGCGCGCGTCGAGCTGTTCGAACAGGTCGATTTCCCGAATTCCTTGGGTTTGCTTTATAGCACAATTACGGGATATCTCGGCTTTCGCGTGAACAGCGCCGAGTACAAGGTCATGGGGCTCGCACCCTACGGGGAGCCGCGCTATGTGGACCAGGTGCGCGAGCTCATCACCGAGGGACCGGACGGTCAGTACGCGCTCTCGATGCGCTACTTCGATTTCCTCCGCGAGTCGCGCATGTTCTCGGATGCCCTGGCGGAGCTGTTCGGAACGCCGCCGCGCGCCCCGGAGTCGGAGATTCTGCCGTTTCACCACGACGTGGCGCGCAGCATGCAGGTCGTGCTCGAGGAGGTCCTGCTGGCCAAGGCGCAGTACCTGCGGTCGAAGGTCGACTCGCCGAATCTCTGCATGGCGGGGGGAGTGGCGCTCAACTGCGTGGCCAACGGTCGGGTTCTGCGAGATGGGCCGTTCGAGCGGCTCTTCGTGCAGCCGGCGGCCGGAGATTCCGGCGCGTGCCTCGGGGCGGCGGCCCTCGCCCACGCCAAGCTCACGGGCCGCCGACATTCGGGAGAACGGCTGGCGCACGTCTACCTCGGCCCGTCGTATTCCTCGGAGCGCGTGGCCGATATCCTGGCCGACATGGAGCTCCCGGCCCTCGACTTCCGCGGGCGGGAGGCCGAGCTGCTCGAGGCGGTCGTCGACCGGCTGGTCGCAGGGCAGGTGATCGGCTGGTTTCAGGGAGCGATGGAGTTCGGCCCGCGGGCGCTGGGGGCGCGCAGCATCATCGCCGATCCGCGGGTCGCGGACATGCGCGAACGTCTCAATCAGCTCGTGAAGAAGAGGGAGGCCTTCCGCCCCTTCGCGCCCAGCGTGCTCGAGGAGCAGGCCGAGAAGCACTTCGCGCTCGATCATCGTTCCCCCTTCATGCTCGAGACCTGCCAGGTGACCTCCGAGATCGACGTGCCGGCCGTGACCCACGTCGACCGTTCCGCGCGTCCGCAGACGGTCTCCGCCTCGGACAACCCGCGGTACTGGGCCTTGATCGACGCCTTCCATCGGCGGACCGGGTGTCCGATGATCGTGAACACCTCCTTCAACGTGCGGAAGGAGCCGATCGTCTGCACTCCGGACGATGCGCTGCGCTGCATGGCGAACTCGGACATCGATGCCGTGGTGCTAGAGGACTTCATCGTCGACCGCGGGGCGTTGCCCGCCGAGTGGCGGCCGCTTCTGCGCTCGCTGAACTACTCTCCGATGGTGGGAGAGGCGCCGGGGGAGATCAGCCCCACCATCTATTCCTTCTTCTAGGCCGAGCAGCTCGAGGAATACTCCCATGGACGAGACGAACAAGGACCCTCGACGCCAGCGCTGTGAGGCGCTGGCGGGACTTCTCACCGGTCCGGATGGGCTCCGGACGGTACGCCTGCTGCAAGCGACGGGGACGCTGACCAGCCCGCCGATGGAGGGTCTGCCCGCCAGCGGAGAGGGGGACGGTGGGGGCGACGTGGCGAGCTCGGGCCCGGAGGCGTCGTCGTCCGAGGAGGACGAGGCCACGCCGATCGGCATCTGGAACCCCGTTCGGGGCGAGGATGGCGAGCTGCGCTTCGAGCGATCGTACGAGCCGCATATCAACTGCGACGAGGATTGGTCTTGCCGGCAGACTCTGTACCCCCGGCGTGGGCCCTTGCCGATTCGCGTCTGCTACTTCGGGGAGTCGGCAGCAGCCGGTCTCTTTCACCTGCCCGAGCGGACGCTCGCCTCGCTGATCGAAGACCAGCTACAGGCGCTGCGTGGGCCAGGCATCTTTGAGATCATCGATCTTACGCGCATAGCGCAGACGCCCTCCGGCACGGTGGAGATCGCCCTCGAGGCTCTGCAGCTGAAGCCCGATATCATGGTATTCATGACGGGCAATAACTGGCCCATTCGGACCCACGCCCATCTGGACGTGAGTTCGGCGCAAGGTCACGCCGAATTCGTGCGCGAGGGCGGAATACCGGAGCTGGCCCGCGCCATGGTGCGGCGCTCCGCGACCTACTCGGACGATACGATCCACAACCTGAACGAGATCGTCACGGTGGCGGGGATCAAGGGGGTCTTCGTCATTCCCGAGGACAACCTCGCGGACTGGGAGGCGCGGCAGCCCGTCTGCTGGCTGCCGGGGGGCGGCACGGCGGCGTGGCATGCGCTCTACCAGAAGGGGCAGGATCTCCTCGCGGCCGGCGAGTATCGCGAGGTGGTGTCGCTCGCGGAGAGGATGATCGAGCTGGACGGCGGCATGTGCGCCTCGAGCCAGCATCTCCTCGGGCGGGCCCTGCTCGGGCTCGGCCAGTGGGACGAGGCGGAGCGCGCGTTTCGGCGAGATGCAGCGGCGTCGGGGTGGGACGCGACGATCGAGTTTCCGGCGCGGCTCATCGAGGAGCAGGCCGCGATCTTTCGCGAGAGCGAGGCGCTCGATGGCTGGACGCGCGTCGACCTGCCGAAGGTCTTTGCCGAGTACACGGGCGGACCGGTGCCCGGGCGGCGGCTCTTTCTCGACTATTGCCACATGTCCTACGAGGGTCTTCGAGTCACGGCCGCGGCGGTGGCCGCCGGGGTGCTTCGGGCCGCAGGCAGCACCGACGAGAGGGAGGTCGAGTGGCGCCAGGTTCTCGAGCACGGTCCTGCGCTCAACCCGCCGTCGGCGGAGCTACGGGCTCGCGCGTATCTTCACGCGGCGAGCCACAACGTGGACGCGTTGAATAGCCGGGCGCGCCGCGGAGACCTGGCCGACTTCCTCCTCGAGCAGGCCGTGACGCTTTCGCCGAGCATCCTGGATACGATGGTCGACTTCGCGCTCGCGCGTCTGGCGCGGTGCTCGCCGGTATTGGCCGGTGGGGCACGGCGGGTGTACGGCTCGCCGTATGGCTTCAGCACGAAGCCCTATGGGCTGAGAGAGCTGTCGGGGCCGACCATCCGCGCCATCCTGCGGACCCTCGAGCGCCACGGGCGATCCGGGGAGCAGATCGTTGAGGCCGTGCTCCGTACGACGCACGGGCGACGGAGCGATGGCCTGGACCTGGCCGACGAATTCTACTGCGACTCGGTGGTCCGTACGAGCCACGGCGGGACGATCGGTGCGCCGTTCGCGCTTCGCGCGTGGTGGCCCGATTCGAGCTTCTTCTTGCCGACGGAAGGGGGGAAGACCCTGGAGGCCGAGATCACCCTTCGGCTGTCACCCGCTTCGCACCGCGACGCGTCGCCGCGGAGCGTGGGCGTGCTGGTCAACGGGCAGGCGTGCGGGACGATCTCCGTGGCGACCGGCTGGACGACGGGCCGGGTGCGGATCGATGCGGGGCTGGTGCGGCGAGGCATCAACGATCTGGTGTTGCGGTGGCCGCTGGTCACGCGCGAGGGAGAGGGGCCGATCGCCGAGCTCGTCGAGAGGCTCGAGAGGGGGTTGCCCGCGCACTTCCACCCCGTCTTCGGGGAGGTGGCCTCGCTCGTGGTGCGGGGCGCGTGACAGCCTGCGCCGCGAGTGAGAGTTCGGAGCAGATCCCACCACGAGCGCGCACCCGAGGGGATGCGCGCGGGCTACGCGCCAGCGCCGACAACGGTGCAGAACTTGAAGTGATGCACCGAGGGTGTTACGGTTGTCCGTCGCTCAGCTACCCATTACGCACGGAATGACCTAGCGCATGCCGCCGGCCGAGGCCGTCCAGCCCAAGCTCGACATTCTCAAGACCGAGGAGGGGGAGATCACGCTCCTCCGAATCGAGGGCGTCGTCGACGAGGGTTTCGCGGCGGAGGAGCTGGCCCAGCGCGTGCGCGCGGTGGTCATTCTGGATCTGAGCCGGATACGCCGCATCACCTCGTTCGGGATTCGCCAGTGGATGGACTTCCTGCGCGCGATGCACCAGCGCGACGTGAAGGCCTATGCGATAGATTGCACGCCGCGCGTGATCGACAACGCGAACCTCGTCGTCGGGTTCATGCAGTCGGTGCAGATCCTGTCGTTTCAGGCGCCCTACCTTTGCGACGATTGCGGTGCCGACCAGGCGCGGTTGATGGACATGGTGGCGCACCGGGACGAGATCCACGGGCGGAATCCGAAGCCGGCGCCGTGCGAGTCGTGCGGCGGCACGATGCGCTTCAGCGACGACCCGGAGACCTATTTCTCGTACCTCTCGCGCCAGACCCCGAGTCGCATCCCCGAGGAGGTCGCGGCCTTTCTCGCGCGCAACCTGGACCACGAGATAGCGGCCACCCCGCGACGTACGAAGGTCCAGAAGACGGTCGTTGGAGCGCGCACCCTGGTGCAGATTTCCGGCGACGTGGACGAGACCTTTCCGGCCTCGAAGGTCGTCGAGGGGTTGGAGGGCGAGGTGGTCTTCGACGTCATCGGTGTGCGCCGCGTGCCCACCGCGGGGCGGAAGCTCTGGCGACAGCTGATCGCGGAGTCCCGGTCGCTCGTGGAGCGGCTCTGGATCTGTGGGATGCCGGCCTCCCTGCTCGGCGACCTGGATGTGGCCGAAGACCTGGTAACCCCCGCCGACGTGGTGACCTTGTCGTTGCCCTACCGGTGCGGTCGCTGCGCGACTGTTCTGCGGCGCGAGATCGACATGGACGCCTTCCACGACCTGCTGAGGTTCGCGTCGGCGCCCGATCTCGAATGCACGGAATGCAAGGGGACGACGAAGTGCGCGGCCGAGGACTCGGTGCTGGTCAGGGCGTCGGGCCTCTCGCAGCCCATGGCCCCGAAGGAGGTCCGAGACCTGGTGGCGGAGGCGCGCCTTCGCGCCGAGCAGGAACGGCCGCAGCTGCAGTCCGCGCTCGCGCCCGCTGCGCCCGCGGCCTCCGGAACCGTGGCGCCGCCCGTCGCGCGAGCCAGCTCGGGCGGGGCGCCGACGCGTCTCGTTGGGCTCGGTCTCGTGGCGCTCCTCGCCGCTGGCGGGGCGACGACGGCCGCATTGCTCTGGACGAGGCGCGGAGGGGAAGGGCCGTCTCGTGGAGGCGTTACCGAGCAGCCGACGACGGAGTCGAGCCATCCCCAGGCGCCGGAGTGGAGGGACAAGAAGACCTACCACGACGGGGACTACCTTTACGCGGTGGCCGACTCGTCGCTCGCAGGGGATAAGACGCTGGCCTTCACCGAGGCGCAGGCCGCGGCGCACGATCTCATCGCCGACTACGTGGGGACCTCCATTCGCGACGCGGGCTGGAGCGAGATCGTCGCCCCGCTCTTCCTGGGACATCGCCGGAACTACCTGCAGCAGCTCGAGCGAGCGCTGATCTCGGGAGACGGAGGCGAGATCGAGCGCGTGAGGGGGGAGGTCCGAAAGCGGCAGCAGCGCGTGGCGGCGAACCTCGCCTGGAGCTCGGCGCACGTCGCGGCTCCCGACCCGGCCGACTTCTACTGGGAGCGCACCCGGACCGCGGCGGGCGACCGGTATCGCGTCTGGGCACGCGTGCGTATCTCCAAGTCCGCGCTCACCCGCCTCGCAGAGCACTACGCGAGCTCCGCCGTGGGCCTCGGCGCGACGGTGCTGAGCGTCTTCCCGAGCGCCGGCTGGCGGGGCGACCTGACGGGTGGCGTGATCGTGAGCAAGCTCGAGTCGAGCTCGATGCTGCGGCACCTCGGGGTGCGCGTGGGGGACCTGATCCTCTCAATCCAGGGCCGGCGCGTACGCGACGCTGCCGACTATCGCCGGGTGGCCGAGCAGGAGGTCGCCTACGTCGCGACCACGGGAGGCCAGCTGAAGGTCATCACCAAGCGCGGAGACGCGCCGGAGCTCGTGCATCAGTTGAACGTGCCGAAGATGCAACGCGCGCGTGCGGGGACGCGTGGGGGGGGGAGCTCCGGGGGACACGAACGGGGCGAGAGGCCGGCGGTCAACCTGTGGGACGAAGACCCTAACAAGTGAGGGTCGCTGTGATAACGTCAGGGCGAAGGTGGGGCAGTCGGCCGACGCGAGCCGAGGGGATGGCTCAGACAGAGGTCGCCATGGACGCAGGGAAGGGATAGAACGTCGTGACTGAGACGGGTCATGTCTACCATCGTATCTTGGCGCTGGCGGATGGCACGCTGGACAAGCTGCTGATCGAGCTCAACGCCAAGCCAGAGATCCAGCTACAGCACGTCCGACGCCTGAGCGAGGTGCCTCCGTGGGTCGAGGAGGGCAACTGGCCGCGGGTCGTGATAGCAGACCACGCCCATCCGGAGAGTATCCTTCTCTCGCGGATGATCCCGCAAACGGGCACGGGCATGATCGTCGTGTCGATCAAGGACGACCGGCGGTTGAGGGACCTGTACCGGGTTCCGAACGTGATCATCGTGACGGGGAAGACGAAGGTCGAGGGCCGCGTCTTCGGTGAGCTCGAACGCATGCTGGGCACCTGCCTGCGTCTGGCGCCCCGCTACAAGTTCTCGAACCTCGTCTACTTCAGCGCCAACGGAAAGCAGTGGACGGCCTGGGGGGTCAACCTGAGCACGACAGGGGTGCTGGCCCGTGTCCAGGGGTCCGACGGTCCGGCGATCGGGCAGGCTTGCACGGTGCGCTTCACCCTGGCCAACGATCGGAGTTACGAGCTGGCGGCGACCGTGGTTCGGCGGCTGCTCGAGGGGAACGAGCTGCTCGTGGGGGCGCACTTCGAGGCGCCGGACGAGGCCCTGGTGACGGCGATCGAAGCCGAGTTGGCGGCGCTAGTGAGCCGCGAGGCGGCGCGGGCCGAGGTGCAGAGCCGCAAAGCGCCGGCGCCGAAGCCCTTCACCGACCGCGGATCTGCGCGCGACTCGAAGGTCGCGGCGGGCCTGAAGGTCAGGCTCTCGGAGCTCGGCTCGAAGGTACAGAACTACTACGGCGTGCGGGATATCTCCTCGCTCGGGGCGCTCGTCTATCCTCGCGGCGCGGCGCTCGATCCGCTCCGCGTCGGTACGAAGGTCGAGCTGCTGCTCCTCGGACGAGATGGGTCCATGCGGTGCGTGGGCGAGGTGGTGAGGCACGGTGGCGGGGCGGAGGGGCTCGAGCATCCCCAGGCGATGGGCATCTCGTTCACCATGAACGACCCAGACCGCGCTGCCCTTGAGGCCTTCCTCACGCGACAGCGCAAGGGCCAAGCGGATAAGCCCTAGGGGCCCCGGGGCAACCGCATTAGGCTGCGGCGCCAGGCCGCTGGGACTCGGTTGACGGCGAGGCGTTCGCCCGGGCGGCGACGCCCGAATGGCGGTGCCCCGGTGGCGCCTGCGGCGCGCGACGATAGATGTCAACTGGTTCGACTCGACCGCAGCTTCGCTCTGACTTGCGCATCCAATCCATGGACGGTGCGCGCGGGAAGGTGGTGCGGGTCGCGGCCCCTGGCCTGACCGGCGCCGCCGAGTTCACCGAGCGCCAGTACCGCGTGATCTCGCTCTTCGACGGCAAGCGATCCTTGCCCGAGGTGGCGAGAGCCGCTCGCGCGCGGCTCGGCTGGGACCCATCACCGACAGAGCTGCTGACCCTGGTGGCGAGACTGCGCTCTCTGCACTTCCTCGTCGAGGAGATGCGCGATGCGCATCAGGCGACGCCGGGAGGAGTGGGTCCGACGGCCGAGGCGCTCGATTGGTTTGGCACCTCGACGCTGGAAGAGCCGGAGGAGCAGACGGACGTAGGTGGAGGCCCGATCCCGGCGCCTGGGTCAGAGCACGGCGGGGAGGATCAGGACGGGGACGATCAGAACACTGATGGGGCGGAGGATATCCTCACGGCGGACGACCCCACCCAGGTCGTCGCGTCTCCCGACGAGCAGATGCTCCCCTTACCGGATGACGCCGAGATCACGGAGGAGGGAGAGAGGCCGGTCGACGTTGAGGCGGCGGAGAGCGCGTCCGAGGACGAGCGGGCGATCGAGGAGGCGGCCCGAACGAAGCGGAGACGACGCCGGTGGCGGGCGCTCCTCGTTCTGGTGGCGCTGGGTGCGATCGTCGCAACCTTGGCCGTGATCCCCTTCGACCTCTGGGTCAACGAGCGCTGCGTGCTGGTTCCGAGCAGCAGAGTCGTGGTGCGGAGCAAGCTGAGCGGGCAGATTCGCTACGTGCACGTGAAGGAAGGCGACGAGATCCGCAAGGGCGAGCTCGTGGTGGCCCTCGACGATCACGGCTACCGCGCAGATCTGGAGAACACCGAGGCGAAGATGCGTCGCGCGATGTCGGAGCTGAAGCGGCTCCGGCATGGTGCGCGGCGAGAGGAGCTGGCGCAGGCGCGCCAAGCGGTGGCGACCAAGGCGACGGAGGTGCACTTCGCCGTCAAGCAGGCCGAGCGACTTAGCAAGCTGGCCAGGCAGAACCTGGTCACGAAGGAGAAGCTCGACGCCGCCGAGCGCGAGGTGGCGGTGCGGCGGCGCGAATACGCGGAGGCGCAGGCGGCGCTGACGCTCCTGCGTGCGGGTAGCCGTTCGGAGACCATCGAGGCCACGGAGGCGGAGATCGAGCACTACAAGGTGGAGCTGCGCTTCAAGCGGGCGCAGCTCGACCTGAGTCGGATCTACGCGCCGATCTCCGGCCGGGTCGTGACGCCGCGCATGGACGAGAAGGTGAATACGCACGTCCGGACGGGGGATCCCGTGGTCGAGGTCGTCGACTCGGCCGTGATGCGGGCGGACATCTTCGTGCCGGAGCGCGAGCTCGACGCGGTACGGCCGGGCCTCGGCGTAGAAGTCAAAGTAACGGCATATCCCGAGCGCTCGTTCTGGGGGCGCGTGCTGGCCGTGGGCCAGAAGGTGGAGCGAGGCGAGCTCGTGAACACCGTGCGCGTTTCGAGCGACATCCAGAACGCGGGGCGGCTGCTCAAGCCGGGGATGACCGGGCACGCGAAGATCTACGCGGGGAGGCGTTCCATCCTCTATCTCATCACGCGGCGAATCATTCGCTGGGTGAGGGTCGAGCTGGTCATCTGACGAGAGGGATTCGAGGGTCTTTGCGGGCGAGGCCAGCGGCCCGCTCCGCTATACGGCTAGATGGAAGCTGAAGGTGCTGCAAGAAAGGTTCGGCGGAGGGGCCGGCTGCAGAATTGCCTGTCTTGGGATGTTACGCTGTGCTTAGGCCGTTCTTACGATACGGACTACGCCCAGTTGTAGCGGTTGTTCCGCGCGTTGCACGGGGCAATCCGCTTGTCCATCTCACGAAGCTTCAGGAGGTCCTTCAGGTTCTTCTTCTGCATGGTATCGTTCCGTCTTTGGTCGCTCGCCCATATCCTCGAGGAACTTAGGGCGTCGAGTCCGAAGCACGAGAGCTTTCACCCACGTGCCGCGCGTTCCAATGAAAGCTACAGCCTGCCCCTCCAGCCGAAGTCAAACGTTCTCACGACCGAGCCCGCGTCACAAGCGGTCGTTTGCCCCGACCCGAGAGCGCTATACGGCTAGGCCCAGTTGTAGCGGTTGTTGCGCGCCCTGCACGGAGCGATACGCTTGTCCATCTCACGAAGCTTCAGGAGGTCCTTCAGGTTCTTCTTCTGCATGGTTTCATTCCGTCATCGTCGCTCACCCATATCCCCCAAGGACTTAGGGTGTCGATTTCAGAGCACGAGAACTTTCACCCACGTGCCGCGCGTTCCTTCGAAGAAAGCTACAGTCAGCCCCTCCAGCCGAGATAAAACGTTCTCACGAGCCGCGCCGCATGACAAGCGGTTGATTGGTCCGACTCGTCAGTATGCGACTACGCCCAGTTGTAGCGGTTATTGCGGGCGCGGCACGGAGCGATGCGCTTGTCCATCTCACGGAGCTTCAGGAGGTCCTTCAGGTTCTTCTTCTGCATGTGAGCTGTCCGTCTACATCGCCCGCCCATATCCCCCAAGGACTTAGGGCGTTGAGGTGCCGGCCCGCGGGCTTTCACCCGCGGGCCGGGGTCTAGCCAGACAGCAGTGGACTACGCCCAGTTGTAGCGGTTGTTGCGCGCGTTACACGGAGCGATGCGCTTGTCCATCTCACGAAGCTTCAGGAGGTCCTTCAGGTTCTTCTTCTGCATGGTATCTTTCCGTCTACTTCAGCCGCCCATATCCCGTAGGACTTAGGGCGCCGAGGTGAGGGCCTCTTGGGTTTTCACCCGCGAGCCGTGGTCCAGCCAGACAGTTGTCGACTACGCCCAGTTGTACCGCGAGGCGCTCGCGCAGCCACCCGGGGCGATGCGCTTGTCGAGCTCACGAAGCTTCATCAGGTCCTTCAGGTTCTTCTTCTGC
>JADLHG010000037.1 GCA_020848905.1 Deltaproteobacteria bacterium | reverse complement strand
GCAGCGGAGCACACCGGGGAAGCGCTCGTCGACGCAGACAAGAACCTCGCGGCCGTGCAGCGGATGCCACCGATAGTGGACGACCCGCACCTCGGTACGACGCGCATTGTGACGTGTTTGTGCTTCAAAATCGTCGGAAGCACGAACGTGCGAGAGGCAAGTGGGTCCCACGGCGCGACCTCGACGCGTGCAGCTCGGCGCGGTACTTCAACGGCTGGAAGGACCTCACGCCGCTTCGCCCCGACGGAGACCCGCCCGTGCTCGAGCCGCGGACGTGGCTCCTGAAGACGGGCTGGAGGCTGCGGGGACTCATTCCCACGAGCGCGATACCGGGCACCTGAAGCGGGTCGCCTTGGCGGCGATCACTCCCGTCTGAAACACCGACAGGTTTGGGAAGCCCACTGCGATGCGACCTCGCGGCCTGCGCCCGACAGCCGCGTCGCGAGCGCGCTACCGGGGCGGTCGTCAGTTCTTGCGCGCCGGTCGGGGCTTGGCTTGCGCGCCCTTCAGCAGGTCCCCGAAGGTGCCGAGGCTCTTCGGTGCCGCGCCCCCGGCGGGGGCTGCGACCGCCTCGCCCCCATCCTCGTCGCTCGGAGCGAGCGCGAGCGAGATGCGGTGCCGTTCCGGCTCCACCGAGATCACCTGCACCTTGACGGTCTCGCCGACGGAGAGCGCCTCCTTCGCGTGACGCAGCGGCCGGTCGGTCACGAGCTGGCTGATGTGGAGCAGCCCCTCGATCCCCGGCTCGAGCTCGACGAAGGCGCCGAAGGGCTCGAGGCGCGCCACCTTCCCGGCACGACGCGTTCCCTCCGGAAGCCGCACCGCGAGGTCCCCCCACGGATCACGCTCGAGGGCCTTCAGCGAGAGGCCGATGCGCGGCCCGCGCTTGCCCGCCGTCCCCTCCTCGATCTTGATCACCTGCACCTGCACGCGCTGCCCGAGCTGCAGCACGTCCCCGGGCTTCGTCACGCGGGAGTGCCCGAGCTCGCTCACGTGGAGCATCCCCTCGAGGCCGCCCAGGTCCACGAAGGCGCCGTAGTCCTTGAGCGAGGTCACCGTACCGTCGAGCACGAGCCCCACCTTGAGGTGCGCCTTCAGCTCGGAGGCGCGCGCCGCGGCCTCCTCCTCGAGCAGGTCCCGGCGCGAGAGCACCACGTTCGGCCCGCGCCCGCGTCCCCCCGCCTCGTAGCGCGTGATGCGAAACTGCAGCCGCTGGCCGACGAAGCGCTGCGGGTCCTCGACGTAGCGCGCGTCGAGCTGCGAGATGGGGCAAAAGGCGCGCACCCCCGCCACCTGCACCTCCACGCCGCCCTTGATCACGGCACCCACGAGCCCCTCCACGGCCAGCCCGTGCGCATGCGCCTGCTCGAGCGCCGCGCTCCCGTCGGGTCCCCGACCGAGCGTTCGCGCGAGCCGCAGCGTACCCGTGCTGTCGTCGATCTCCACCACCTGCGCCTCGAGCTCGTCCCCGATGGCCACGGTCAGGGCGCCGCTCGCGTCGCGAAGCTGCGCGGTGTCGATGATCCCTTCGGCCTTCTGGCCGAGGTCCACGAGGGCGATCTCCTCGCCCAGAGAGACCACGCGCCCGCGCACGCGGTCCCCCACCTGCGGACGCGCGCGGCGCTCGCTCTTGGGCTGGGCCGCCTCGAACTCGGCGAGCAGCGTGGCAAAGTCTTCGGTCGGATCGGGTTCACGAGCCATGGCGCACGTCCTCTCGCAGCGAAGCGGCAGGTGCATACCATGGGCGGCGGCCGCGCTCCACTGCCCGTACGCGCAGGCGATCCCTCCCGAGGAAAGAGCTACGGCCCGGCGGGACGGGGCCCTGGCACCGCCCCGGGGGCCACGCCGGCAGCCGCCCCGGGAACCCGGGGGAGCGAGAAGACCGCCAGCCCCGGGTCGCTGACCAGGTCCAGCGCCGCCGGGATCTTGCAGGGCAGGTCCCCGTCGGTCCCGAGGAAGGGCTGCTCGGTGAAGGGATTCGTGGGCCGGGCGCGGGTGACGGCCTCGGGGAGCTTCGCCCCGCGCTCTCCGAGGTCGCGTACCCAGCGGGCCCGCTGCGCGGCGATGAAGCAGCGCCGCTGGTGCCAGGAGGCGATGTAGCGCCGGAAGCCCGAGACGCCGATGCTCACGAGGATCTTGCCGGTCGCGTTGTAGCGCACGAAGTTGAGCGCACGCGAGGTCTGCGAGAGCTGGTCGAAGTACTCCTCCTCGGGGAAGCGCTGACCCAGCTCGGGGGCGCTGGCCGGGCGTTCGGCGAGCCAGACCCGCCGGCGACCGAGCGTCGCCACCATCATCAACGTGTGCGCGCGATCGTACCAGGGCCAGATCAGGCGCTCGGCCTGTCGCTTCTGCGAGGGGACCCGGAAGTCGCGCTCCACGAGCTGGCGAAAGGTGGCGTGCTCCCACCGCATGGCGTGCGGCATGGGGCTCGGCCGCGTCTCGAGGGTGCGCAGCCGCTCGAGCAGCGTGACGCGCTCCGCCGGGTCGAGAGCGGGGCTCGCGAGGACGAAGCCCATCACGCGCACGCTGAAGGTGATCGACGAGGAGACGATCATCGACGCCACCAGGTCCGGTGCGCAGCGCTGCTCGAAGGCGAGCAGGCGATCGACCACGCGGTGCGCGTGTCGCGCGGCCTCGGTCGCCTGGCCCGCCTGAGCCAGCGCCACCGCCTCGAGCCCGAGCAGCTCCACCCCGCGCAGCATACCGAGGTAGCTCAGCCGCGCGGGCTCGTCCGTGTACGACTGCGCCTCGAGGGGCAGGCACCCGGGCGCCTCGAGCGCGCTCCGGAAGCTCGGCAGCGACGGTTCCATCTTGTTCAGCACGGTGAGGAGCGCGACCGGGGCGTCGGGCCAGCGGCCGAGCTTGCTCACGGACGTACGCGCGTCCTCCACCTCCGGCGGAAGCTGACCGTAGAGCTTGGTCTTCGCATCGAGCAGCTTGAGCAAGGGGGGCGACGCCTCGGGCGACTTCGGCAGCTCGAGCGCCACACGGGCGAGCTCCTCGGGCTCCGGGAAGCGCGCGTTGGCGGTCACCATGGCCCAGACGATCATCAGCGCGAACAGCACCGCCAGGACCTGGAGCGGGCGGCGCCAGATGGAGGGCTTCCGTTCGGCGGCGCGGATCTCGGCCGTCGAGCGTCCGCGGCCGAAACCTGGAGTCGCGCCGGTCTTGCTCTTCTTGCTTCGTGAGGATCGTGAGCCCATGGTGCGGGCGGATACTAACAGGAGGGGTGATAGGGCGGGGGTGCTTTGCAGGGCCTATCTGCGGGCGCCGCTCACCGACGGCCGTGGCGTGACGAAGCGCCCGATGACCTCCTGGCCGCGGGTGATCTGCGCCGTGGTCGCGCGGAGCGCCCGGTACTCCTCGCGCGCCTTCGCCAGCGAGCCGGTCGCGACGCCGATCGCGAGCGCTCGAAGCGCCGCGCCGAGTGGGTTGTAGGCCGTGCGCCGGCCGAGCACGAGGGTCGGCTGACCCGCGAGCGCCACCTTCGCGGCGAGGCTGTGGCCGTCGCGGCGCTTGATCGTCACGGTGACCTTCCGGGTCGTGGTGCCCTCCTCGGTGGCCAGCTTGTAGACGACCTTCGTCTCCGTGGGCGTGTCGGTCTTGACCTGGGCCGTGACTCCAGCGGGAAAGGTGAGCCACTTCAGCTCCCGATCCAGGTCGAGCGCCACGTCCGCGAGCTTCCTCTGCGCCGCGGGCTCGAGGATGAAGAAACCGAGCACATCCTGCAGCTCGGCGTACGCCCGGAGAGCCTTGGCGCCGCTGAAATGGGGGGACGGAACGCCTCGCGAGGGGGTCGCCCACGCGTTCGTCGCCAGAAGCAGGACCGTCGCCAGCGTGAGGCTCGTGGTGCGCATGGGATTCTCCGGGGCCAGAAAATGCAAGCCGCATGCCCGGCGCTCGGCGCTCCAAGTGCGAGAGATCGTGTGAGGTGCCGCCGCCCGGGCCCGGCTACGGCGCTGGCCTGGCCCCGGTCGCGAGGCCGGTCAGGGGTTCCCGGCAGGGGCCGGCTGCGGCGGGTCGCGTTACGGTAGCGGCGCCGACGGCGGGTCGCGTTACGGCAAGGGCGCCGAGCCGATCGAGGCCTTGGACTGCCGGAAGAGCTCGCCGTTCGAGATCCAGTAGACATGCGTCGCGTCGACCGCGACGCCGTTCGCGGCGGCGGCGATCTTCTCCGGCGTGCCCCCCGTCTTCGCCACGCGGTAGAAGCCTCCCATGGCGCGGCTCTGGCTGCCGTAGCGGCTGGAGTAGTAGATGTGCGTGGCGTCGTCGGCCAGCCAGCGTGGCCCCGTGGTCTTCACGAGCTCGGTGACCGTGCCGCCGCCCTTCGCCACCTTGTAGATCGCCGTATCGGGCTTGCCGTTGCTCTCGTCACCCGGGGCGAGGTAGAGGTGCGTGGCGTCCGCGATGACGGCTTCGAGTGAGTAGCCCAGCCATTCGTTGCCGTTCGCGTCCTTGTAGAGGCCGGTCTCGGGGGTTCCGCCGGCGAGCGGCAGGCGCACTATCCCCGAAAACGTAACCTTGGTCAGGTCGTTGCTCATCGCGCCGTAGTAGACGTAGGCCCCGTCGAGCGCCATCTTGCCACCGATGCTCCGTGGCGACTTGGAGACGAGCGCCTCGGGGGTGCCCCCTTGCCAGCCCACCCGATAGAGGTAGGTCCAGCCGTCGAGGTTCCGCCTGAAATAGAGGTGCGTGTCGTTGACCGCGCTCGGGGCGGCGTTCGCGAGAATGAGCTTCGGCGTGTCACCGCCGGTGGTGGCGAGCGGCAGCGAATACATCGGGAAGCTGTCCGCTGGATCGTAGCCCACGTCGTTGATGCTGAAGGCCAGGAGCGTGCTCGACCGCGCCAGGTAGAACGGCAGCGCGTATTGCGAGTTGATCGCCGGCGCCACGACGGTGGGCTTGCCTCCCGTGAGCGGGACCTTGATCACCACCCCCTTGGCCGGGATCGTGCTGCCGCAGAAGACGCCGCCCGGAGTGACGACCGGGCTGTAGCCGCAGGTCGGCTCGGTGCCGTCGGACTTCGGCTTGTAGAGCGAGACTGGACCGGTCGCGGTGCCTTGATCGACCTTCGGGCCCGCACCGTCCACCTTGGGACCCGCACCGTCCACCTTGGGACCCGCGCCATCGAGTTGTGGTGTTCCGCCATCGATCTTCGGTCCACCTCCGTCCCCGGTCGCCGTACCCTGCGAGGGGCAAGCGCGCGTCGAGCCCGAGAAGCTGCCCTCCCCGAAGGTCTCGGCCTTCCAGGTGCCGTTCACCGCGCCGTTCTCGACGGTGCCGCTCGCCGTCCCCTTCACCGGCGGGAGCAGGTCCATCGCCAGCGCGGTGCCCGTGAGCTTGCCCGCCGCGCCGCCCGCGAGCCCCGACGAGTAGAAGATCGCGCCGGCGTTTCCGTCGCTGCCCACGACGAGGTTCCAGGTGCCCGAGAGGCCTCCCGCGAAGGTGCCGCAATACCGCGTGGGCGCCGCGCTGCTCGCGTTGCGCAGCTCGAAGGGGCGCGCCTTGCCGTCCGCGCCGGTGCAGCTCCCGCGTAGCACGCCCGCGGCGAGCGTCCCCGTGCAGGAGAAGCTGCCGAGCGCGCCGCTCGCGCTGCCCGAGAAAGTCACCGAGCCTGCGCCGAAGGTGACGCTGCCCGAGAGCGTGATCGTCCCCGCCACCGTCGAGAGGCGCAGCGTCCCGCTCACGGTCCCGTGGCCCGTCTGGTCGGTCTTGCCCGGCTCGTTCTGCACCGCGAGCTCGAGCTCCCCGCTCTCGGCGGCCGGTCCGGCCCACAGACCGGAATAGGTCGTGGAGGTGGTCGCGGGCGGCGTGGTGGTGCTGCTGTCCTTGCAGCCGGACAGGGCCAGCGCGGTGGCGCAGGCGGCTCCGAGCACTCGGAGGCTCGTACGCAACCCCGAGCCCTGGTGCCGGCTGTTCGACGTTCGATCGTGCGTGGCGATGGCGTGCTGCATGGTGCGTTCTCCCCGTTCCCCTGGATGGTTGCTCTCCCCGCGCGCGCCGCGGAGGGCGAGAACGATATCGCGCGCCATCGTGGAGGAACAGGGGGTCGCGAACGCGTGTCGCGAACGCGTCGGCAAGGCCCCGAGCGCGACCGCGCGCTCAGGGGGCGAGGAGCGAGGGCGCGTTCTGCGGACGCGGGACCCGGGGATGCCACGGCGTGCGGCTGAAGGTGCCGTCTCCCATCGGGGTCGGGCCGAGGGCGCGCTTGGCCGCTTCGAGCTGGTCGCTACCTAGCGCGATCACCGCCGCGTCGAGGTTTCCGCGCCCGCGCGCGCCGACGATCTCCCGGAGCTGCGAGACGAGGCCCTCGCCCTGACCGAAGAAGATGGGCGCCAGCGACGCACTCCCCAGACGGTGGCTCATCGCGCGGACGAACTCCACATAGGGGTTGTAGGTGTGATTCGCCGGGCGCCGGATGCCAAAGCGCGCGAGCGCGACCTCCTGCGCGAAGTACTCCGTGGCCCCCTCCATGAGGCGCCGGTAGCCCTCGCGCAGGGCCTTGTCCCGCGCGGGGTCGCCGGAGCCGCTGGTCACGGCGTAGGTCTGGCGGATGAAGCTGTCCGACAGGGCGTGGAGCACCTCGTGCAGGTGGGTCGTCACCTGATAGGCGCTGAAGTGGTCGGAGAGCACGGCCTCTCGTTCGGTGCCCTCGAAGGCCGAGGAGGTGCGGCCCGCGCGCCCGACGCCGGCGAAGCCCACGAAGCCGCCCCGCAGGCGCTCCCAGAGCTCCCCGGCCGATAACGTGGCGTCCGACCCTGCCGCGCGATCCATGGCCTCCTCGAAGCTCCCGTCCAGGTAGCGCTGCAGATACGGCCGCCGCACCGCGCGGCGATCCCGGCTCTCCGCCAGCCGACCGTCGGGCGTCAAGCCCCCCGTGAGCCGGTCCGCGCCCGGAAGGACCTTGATCAGCACATGGTCCGCCCGCACTCCCAGGTGGACCCGGATCGCCTGCGCCACCTGGCGCTTCTGGCGCTCGAAGCGCGCGCGCCGGACGGCCGCCGGCTGACCCAGCATGTGCAAGTGGTCGGCGGCCACCGTCTCCTCTCCGTGGCTGAAGCGGAGTCGCACCGTCGCGGCCCCTCCGTGGGGATCGGGCCAGAGCCCCGTCACGGTGGCTCGCTCGCGCCGGCCGCTCACGGGGTTGTGAAGGCGAAACGTCTGGCCCACGGCGAGGCCCTGCAGCGTGCCGAGAGGGATGCGCGCGAGGGCCGCCTCGGCCGCACCGTCGCGTCGGCCGGGCGGGCGCGCCGTGGAGTCCTGCCGGCGCACCTCGCGCTTTCGCCCCTTCCAGCGCCAGGCGCGTCGGTCTTGCACCCTCTGGCTGTGGCCGGTGCCGTCGTCCACAAGGCGGTAGCCCTGCGCCTCGGCGCGTAGGTCGTAGTACTCGCTGGCACCCCGCAGCGGCTTCAGCTCCTTTCCCGACGGCGACACCGTGAAGTACACCTCGTTCATGCGTCCCACGTGCCCGCCCCCGCGGAGACGATAGAGCTCGAGCGCCAGCGTGCCGGCGGGGAGGTGCTCGCCGTGGCTCAGGTCGTCCAGGCGGAGCGAGACCTGCCCCTGCGGACCCCACGCTCCCTCGACCACGATCGGCCGCGCCTGCGCGACGCGCTCGGCCTGCGCTTCGCCGACGAAGTAGCGCGCCAGCGCGAGGGCCAGCGACTCACCGGCGCGCCTCTCGAGGGCGTGCCCCGGCACCAGCCGCCCCGCGAGGCGTGCCAGCCGGGAGAAGCGGTGTTCGCTGACCTCCTTGACGCTCCGCCGACCCGGCGACGCGACGAAGTAGCGGGTCTCGCGCTCCACGTCGAGGCGGCCGGGGCGCTCCCCCTGGACGTGCGTCGCCCCCACGAGCCGGCCGTCGGGCAGTTCCCGCAGCTCCGTCTCCACCCGCGCGGAGCGAAAGGACGCCGTACCAAAGAACCAGTCCGCGATCACCCGGCTGTTGAGCAGGGGATCTTCTGCGCTGTGAAACGGTCCCGCGTGGCGCGGGTGGAAGAAGTTCCGCCGCGCTTCGTCCTCGGGCAGAAAGTGTGGCGCGAGCGGGGGCAGCCCGGCCTTGCCGTAGACCACGCGCGGCGCCTTGCTCCCCACCGGGTCCGCCTCGTAGCGGCCGTACTCGGGCGGGGTCTTGGCACCCGTCTGAGACCTTCGCTCCCCTTTGCGCGCCTCCGCCCCCTGCCCGCTGGCCGCGACGAGCACGAGGAGCAGCGCGACGACGCGCAGTACAGCCGGAACATACGGGAGGCGAGAGCGCATGCCACTCGGGATTGCACGTCATGTGCCGAGGCAGGACGTCCCCCCGTCGTGGGCATCCCCTGGAGATCGCGGAGAACCTCCTCGGATGCGCCGTGACGTGGGAGAGCGTCCGGCCTGGAGGCAGGGGGTCGTCGACCACAACGCGGCTACCGCGGGCGCCAAAGAGTGGGGCATCGAGTGGGCACCCCGAAGACGTGCACGGGGCGAGCGGATAGCCGTGGGCGGTGGTGGCAGGCCCATGCCGACGGGCGCTCGGTCGTGGGCGCACGCGGGCGGCCGTGGTGCGTCGGGAGGCCGGGGAGGGCTGTTCATGCAAGGGCCTCCCTTGACGTCAGACCCGCGCGTTGCCAGTATGAGCCTTATTCATGCTGGCACGCAAACGCAAATCCTCCTCGGGAGATGACCGGCATTCTGGCACGCGTCTGTCGGCGGGTTTTGCGACGCAGCTTCCACTGCCTATGCGGGAGGCGAGGGGGTGGGGCGGGAAGCGCGAGGGTGCGGGGCGGAAGAGACGGCCGGGGAGCGGACTGCCGCACCGGGCACGACCGCTCCTCGCCAGTCGGTTCCCGGTGCACGTCACGATGAAGGTGGTGGAGGGGCTACCGAACCTGCGGAGCAAGAAGCAGCTCCGGGCGATAGAGCACGCCTTCGTGAAGTCGGCGGGGCGGTTCGGGATGAACCTCGCCCACTACTCGATCCAGCACATCCTGCGCACACCGAGTGAGGTGCGCGCAGTTCTGGCCTGCGTGCTTCAAAATCGACGCAAGCATGAACGTGCCCGAGGCAAGTGGGTCCCGCGACGCGACCTCGACGCGTGCAGCTCGGCGCGCTACTTCACCGGGTGGAAGGACCTCACGGCGCTTCGCCCCGACGGGGACCCGCCGGTACTGAAGCCGCGGACGTGGCTCCTGAAGACGGGGTGGAAGCTGCGGGGGCTGATTCCCACGAGCACCGTGCCTGGGAGCTAGCTCCGGTCACGGCGAACGGCGCGCCGAACAGGACAGCGCGACGCCCAGACGGTGCACGGGGACCTCGAGGTCGAACACTACTTCGCTGCTCGCGCTGGCCAGCCGAAGCGCGGAGAGAAGATAGCGTCCGGTCTCGGGAGTCCCGTCCCGGCTGGGCCCTTGCTCCTCGGCGAGAAAGCGGGTCTTCGCGACGCCGCCGGCCGCGAGCAGGGTGGTGCGGTGCGCGCGCTCGAGCGAGCCGGGCTTGCCGAAGCAGCCCTCGTAGTGCGCCGTGAGGATGAACGACGGCAGCGGCCGGCCGAGCGCGTTCGCGAAGGTCACGGCCACGCGCGCGGGTTTCCCACTCATCGGCGTGGCGCGCAGCCCCGCGAAGGGACCGACGCGGGTCAGCTCCACCTCGCCGAGGTTCTCGAGCGCGCCGGTCCGCGCCGGCATGCGCCGCAGACCCCCCTTGCTCACCACGTGGTCGCTGCGCATCTGCACCTCGGGGCAGCGTCCGGTGCTCACCTCGCGCGGGGTACTTCGCGCCGACGCCGCGGACGGCCGCGCAGCCGGCGTCGGCACGACCAGCCCCTGCGCGACGACGATGCGGCCGAGGAGCGGCCTGAGGTTCAGCCCCGCCCGCGGTCGCACCCGCACGAACCCGATCTCGAAGTGCGGCTCCACCCAGCGCTCGCGACCGTCGGCGTCGCAGACGCGTCGGTGCTGCTCGGTGAGCTCGCCGACGAGCGTGATGGGTCGCGGACCGCCCTCGCTGCTTCGCGCCTCGCCGTGCACCACGAAGAACGCCAGGAGCGCGGCCAGCGTCCCGACGGAGATCCACCTGGTCGGCACGACCCGACGGCCTGCGAACGGCCACCCTTCTTGCGACGCGCTCATCGGCTCAGTGTACGCGCTTCCTGGAACGCCGGTCGGCGATCGCGCGCCGGCAGCCAGCCCCTGGCCCCCTCCTCACCGCCCCGCGATGGGTGGCGCGCCGACGAGCCCGTACTCGATGGCCCCGATGTCGGGCGCGCCGAGCCTCGGCAGCCCCATGTCGTAGCCCTTGTCGATCGCCGGGCTGCCCGCCTGCAGCCGGAAGTCGCCGGCCGTGGCGTTGACGAACTTCGCGTCGCCGACGACGGCCGCCTGGCCGGCGGGGGCCGAGCCAGAAAAGAGGTTATTCGAGATCGTGTTCACCGCCGCCGCCTTGCCCGTGAAGCCGCCCAGGGGGTTCGCCATCGAGATGTTGTTGCGCACCAGGGTGGCCTTCACCATCGACGACTGGTCCGAGAACTCCAGCGCGTACTGCTTGTTCGCGTAGAACACGTTGTTGTAGATCGCGTTGCCGCTCAGGCTTCCGGCTCCGGCGGGCCAGAACTCCACGCCGCAGAACCTATTCCCCGTGACCACGTTGAGGTAGATCTTGTTGCCCGTGGTGAGCGCGGCTCCCATGGCGCCGTCACCGACGGTGAGCTGAAATCCCGAGGCGCCGTTGTTGTAGACCCGGTTGCGGTAGAAGCGGCTCCCCGTGGTGTGGTTGAGGTAGATCCCCACCGCCCCGTTGTTGTAGACGGTGTTGCCGTACACGTCCGCGCCCTTCGAGCCATCCTTGACGTCGATGCCCTCCATCGTGCCGTCGTGGATCCGGTTGTTCGCCACGGTGACGCTGTTCGACTCGGATACCGTGAGCCCCTCGTGGACGCCGCACCCGCTGCCGCAGCTATCGGCCCTGTTCACGTCGCAGCCGGTCACCACGACGTAGGCCGAGCCCTGATCGACGACGATCCCTCCGTGCTGGCTCGTGTCCACCTTCATCGCGCTCAGCGTGACGTTGCTCGAGCCGCTCACGTTGATGCCGTAGTAGCGCGACAGGCGCGCGGTGAGGCCCGTCAGGGTGACGTAGCTGCTGAACTCGACGTGAATCAGGCCGGCGTCGTCCACTGGGACCCTGGAGCCGTCGAACACGACCACGGCCCCCGGGGCCGCCTTGATCGTCACGGGAGCCGTGGCCGTCCCGGGTACCTCGCTCACCACCAGGCGCTCGGCATAGGTTCCGGCGCCGATGATCAGGGTGTCGCCGGCCTTAAGGAGGCTGGCCCCCTTCGCCGCCGAGCAGAAGGGGTACGCCTTGCTCCCGGGTCCCGTGTTGCTGCAGCCGGTCTTGGCCGCGTAGTAGGTCACGGCCGCCCGAGCGTTGCCCACCGACCCGAGGACGGCGAGGCAGGCGAAGCAGAGGAGGCTGTAGAGCGAAGAGGCTCTTGCGGGTCGTCCCCTGCGATACCGTCCGAGGTGCTGGCGTGCGGTCTGCATCGGTTCCTCCTCTGAGCTGGAAAGCGGTGGACTCGCGAGCAGCGGCTCGCGTGGGCAATCCCCTCCGGGATGGTGATGTGCGCACTGTAGGGCAATAGCGGTTCTCCTGCTACGCAAAACGGGCATGCGCCGGCCGAGCCGGTGGTCGGGCAGCCGAGCGTCTCGCGACGCGGACAGAATCGCTGACCATTGACACAGAGGCCCGCCCACCCTTGCCCGCCACCGACGAGTGGGACTACCCTCCCCGACGGAGAGACGGGCACCAGACCCGACGTGCGGCGCGCCTGTCTCGGAAGCCTCCCGCCTCGGAGGTCACGATGTCCCGCTTGCTGCTTCGTGCCGCCTTCTCGATGGGCGTGCTGATCGCGGCCCTCGCCGCCTCCCGCCAGGTCTCGGCGCAATCCGCCCCGCTCACGATCGACGGTGCAGTCTCCCGCGCCCTCGCGCGCGCTCCCGAGCTCGCCGCCGGGCGCGAGGCGGAGACTGCCGCCGAGGCGCGCGTGGGGCAGGCCCGCTCGGCCTACCTGCCGCGGCTCGGCCTGGACGTGACGTACTCCCTGCACTGGCCGAAGACGCAGCTCCCCATCGACCTCTCGTTCCTTCCGGCGACCATCCGGCCCAGCATCGGCGAGATCGACGACCTGCATCGCTTTCGCGCCGGGGCTCAGGTCTCGTGGCGCGCGTTCGATCTGTCGCGGGGCTCGCGCGTCGAGGCCGCCCGCAGCGCGCTCTCCGGCGAGCAGGCGCGCTCCCGCGAGACCGAAGCCACGCTGGCCTTCCAGGTCCGGGCCCTCTTTCTCGCCGCCCTCTTCGCCCGCGACCTGCAGCAGATCTCTCGCGACTCGCTGGCCCTCGCCGCCGCCGAGGAGCGGCGCGCCCGGCTCAAGGCCGAGGTGGGCACCGGCTCCCAGGTGGCGCTGGCCCAGGCTCGCGTGCGGCTCGCCGCGCTGCGCGCGCAGGAACGTCAGGCCGCGAGCGAGCTGGCGCGCTATCGGGGCCAGCTTCAGAGTCTGCTGGCCCTCGCCTCGCCCCCCGAGCTCACCGGTGACCTCGCCACGCTGGCCGGCTCGGCGGCGACGCTGGACCTGGCCCAGGCCCCCGCGCTGGCCCGCCTGCGGGCCGCCCGCCTCGCCGCCGAGCTGGCCGCCCGTGCGACCGCGCGCACGCTCGCGCCGACTCTGAGCCTGATGCTCCGCGCCGACCTCGAATACCCGCACGCAATGAAGCTCGAGTGGGGGCCGCTCCTGCAGGGGGGCGTGACCCTCGCCTGGGACTTCTACGACGGAGGCCTCCGCACACAGCAGGTGCGCGAGGCGCGTGCGCAGGCCCGCAGCCTCGAGGCGCAGGAGCGCGCGGCCACCGAGAGCCTGCGCCGTCGGCTGATCGACCTCGAGGCCCGCGCCCGCACCGCCGAGGCGGAGCTCGCGTCGGCCCGGGAGACGCGCGCCCAGACCGAGGTCTACCTGCGCGTGGCCCGCGCCGCGCTCTCCGCCGGCACCGGCACCACGCTCGACGTGCACAACGCCGAGCTCGGACTCGACCGGGCCCGCGTGGCGGTCAAGCAGGCGCTGCTCGCCAAGGCGCTCGTCCGCGCCGAGAGCCTCGCTCTCCACGGCGCCGTCTTCGACCCCGCCGCGCGCACTCCACCCGGCGCGCGCACCCCACCCGCCGCACGCACTCCACCCGCCGGAAGAAGCCCCGGAGGCAGACCATGAAGCGCGCGGTGATCGTCTTTGCCGTGCTCGTCCTCGGGCTCAGCGTCGGGCTCTGGCTCAAGGTGCGCGAGAACCAGGCAGCCCTCCTCCGCCCCTCGGGGGGCAACGGCGTGATCGAGGGCGTTGAGGTGGACGTGAGCGCCCGCCTCTCGGCCCGCATCCTGGCCGTGCGCGTCGAGGAGGGTGCGACCGTCAAAAAGGGAGAGGTGCTCGTCGAGCTGGACTGTCGCGACAACCGCTCGCTCCTCGCCGCGGCAGAAGGACGCCTCAAGGCGGCGCGCTCCACCGCCGAGGCGGCCAGGGCCCAGGTCGGCGCGGCGCTCGGCTCGGCGCGCGCGGCGGCGGCGGGCATTCGCGCGAGCGGCGCCCAGTCCGAGGCGCTGCGAGCCACCGCGCAGGCCAGCGCCCGCCAGCGTGGACGCATCCAGCGCCTCCAGGGGGAAGGGGGGGCCACTGCCTCCGACCTCGACGCCGTCTCGACCCAGGTCACGCAGCTCGGCGAGCAGCTCCAGGCGCTCCAGGCGCAGAAGAGCGCCGCGCGCGGTCAGGCCGCCGCCGCCCAGTCCACCGCCGAGGCAGCCCGCAGACAGGCCGAGGCGGCCCTCGCCACCGTCAGCGCCGCGGCCGCCGAGGTGGAGCGGGCCCGCACGCTCGTCGAGGAATGCCTCCTTCGCGCCCCGATCGACGGGGTCGTGCAGACCCGGGCCCTCGAGCCCGGAGAGGTGGTGCTGCCCGGTGGCCGGGTCCTGACCCTCGTCGCGCTCGACGAGGCGCGGGTCACCTTCTACCTGCCGAACCGCGAGCTCGCCGCCGCCTCGCCAGGGCGCCCGGTCACCGTGGTCGCCGATACCTATCCCGACCGGCGCTTCGACGGACGCATCGTGGCCGTCTCCGCCCAGGCCGAGTTCACCTCGCGCGGCACGCAGACGCGCGAAGATCGCGACCGCCTCGTCTACGCGGTCCAGGTTCGCCTGAAGAACGCCGACCACGCCCTGCGGCCGGGGATGCCCGTCGAGGTGAGCATCGACGGCACGGCGCGACGCCCGTGAGCGAGCCGACCGTGAGGGCGCTGTCCCCGGAGAGCGCTCTCCCACCCATCGTGCGCGCCACGGGAGTGCAACGTCGCTTCGGCGCCACCCTCGCGCTCGCCGATTTCTCCCTCGAAGCGCGTGCGGGAGAGATGGTCGGTCTGGTCGGCCCCGACGGAGCCGGGAAGACCACCGCCATGCGCATCCTGGCTGGGATGATCGGCGCCGACGCGGGCGAGGTGGAGGTGCTCGGTCACGCGCCGCTGTCCAGCGCGCAGGCCCTGCGCACCGCGCTCGGCTACATGCCGCAGCAGTACAGCCTCTACGGCGACCTCACCGTCGAGGAGAACCTGCGCTTCTTCTCGCGCATGTTCAGCCTCGACCGCCCGACCTATCGCGCGCGACGCGAGCGGCTGCTCGAGATCACGCGCCTCGGACGCTTCACCGACCGCCGCGCCGACGCCCTCTCGGGCGGCATGTACAAGAAGCTGGCCCTGGCCTGCGCACTCCTGCCGCGCCCGCGCCTCCTGCTCATGGACGAGCCCACGAACGGCGTGGACCCCGTCAGCCGGCGCGAGCTCTGGGAGCTGCTCTTCGAGCTCACGGCCGAAGGGATGGGCATCGTCGTCTCCACCCCGTACATGGACGAGGCGGCGCGGTGTCATCGCATCCACCTGATGTACCGCGGCCGCGTGGTGCTCGGCGGCACACCGGCCGACCTCCTCGGCGCCTTCCCCGGTTCGGTCCTGCTGGCCGAAAGGGTCGAACCCGCCCTCCTCGAGGCCGCGCTCGAGGGACGCCGCGAGGTGGTGGCCCTCTCCGTCGCCGGCCACGCCCTGCGCGTGGTGGTGCGCCCCGGCGGCGAGGCGGCGACGCGCGCCGCGCTGCTCCAGCTCGGAGCGCGCCCCAAGAACGTGCGCCCCGAGGTCGAGGACCTCTTCCTGGCCGCCACGGCGGACGCCCCGCGCGCCGACGACCCCGTGCGCCCGCACGAGGACAATCCCGTGCCCCCGCGCGAGGCGGACTGAGATGGGCGGCCGCGCCCCGACGGTGATTCGCACCGACCGCCTCACGCGCGTCTTCGGCGATTTCGTCGCCGTGCGGGAGGTCTCCTTCGAGGTCGCGCGCGGCGAGATCTTCGGCTACCTGGGCGCGAACGGGGCCGGCAAGTCCACCACCATCCGCATGCTCTGCGGCCTCATCCGTCCCTCGTCGGGCGAAGCCTGGCTGAACGGCGTGAGCGTGGACGCCGACCCCGAACGCGTGAAGCGCTCGCTCGGCTACATGTCCCAGCGCTTCTCCCTCTATCCGGACCTGAAGGTCACCGAGAACCTCGAGTTCTTCGGCGGCGTCTACGGGCTCTCCGGAGCCGCGCTCGCCCGCCGCACCGACGAGGTTCTCGCGCGCGTGGGTCTCGTCGAGGCGCGCGACACGCGGACCTCCGAGCTGCCCGGCGGCCTGCGCCAGCGCCTGGCCCTCGCCTCGGCGCTCCTCCACGGCCCCGAGATCCTCTTTCTCGACGAGCCCACCGCCGGCGTGGACCCCGCGGCGCGCCGCACCTTCTGGCGGCTGATCCGCGAGCTCTCCGCGGCGGGCACCACGCTCTTCGTCACCACGCACTACATGGACGAGGCCGAGTACTGCCACCGCATCGGCCTGATGGTCGACGGCCGCCTCGCCGCCCTCGACACGCCCGAGCGGCTGAAGGCCGAGCACGTGCCGGGGCAGCTCGTGCGCCTCGAAGGCCCCCGGCTGGCCCAGGCCCTCCCCGTGGCGCGCGCGCTCCCCGGAGTGCTCGCAGCCCAGCCCTTCGGCGCCTCCGCGCACCTGCGCCTCGAGCCCTCGCGGCTCGACCTGGCCGGGCTCGACCGGGCGTTCGCGGCGGCCGGCTTTTCTGGCCTGCGGCTGGAACCGATCGAACCCACCCTCGAGGACGTCTTCCTCGCGGTCGTGGAGCCGCAATGAGCGTGGGACCCTTCGTCGCGCGCACGCTGGCGCTCGGCCACAAGGAGCTCCTGCACGTCGTGCGCGACCGGCAGGCGATCTACCTGGCCCTCGGCATGCCCGTCATTCTGGTCCTGCTCTTCGGCTACGCCGTGACCTTCGACGTGGAGCACCTCGAGCTCGGCGTCATCGACCAGGATCGTTCCCCCGCCTCGCGTCGCCTGCTCGCCGCCCTGCGCGCCTCCGACGCCTTCCGGCTGCGCGAGGAGCTTCGCCTCGACCGCCCCGAGGAGGCAGAGGCCGCCTTCCGGCGCGGCGCCGTGCGCGGGGCCGTGGTGATCGCCCCCGGCTTCGGCCGCACCCTCGCCCGCGGCCGCTCGGCCCCCTTTCAGCTCCTGATGGACGGCTCCGACGGCACGGCCACCCGCATCGCCCTCACCTACGCCACCGAGATCGCGCAGCGCGAGACCGCCCGCCTGCTCGCGCACGCCGTGCGCTCGGCGCCCCTGCCCCTCGAGCCGCGCGTGCATCCCTGGTTCAACCCGGACATGCGCTCGGCCCTTTTCGTCGTGCCCGGTCTCGTGGCGATCGTGGTCGGGGTCCTCGCGGTGCTCCTCTCGGCGCTCGCCGTGGCTCGCGAGTGGGAGCGCGGGTCGATGGAGCAGCTCTTCGCCACGCCGGTGGGCCGGCTCTCGGTGGTGCTCGGCAAGCTCCTCCCCTACGTGGCCCTCGGGGTGGTGCAGCTCCTCCTCGTGCTCTCGGCCGGCGCGTGGCTCTTCGACGTCCCGCTGCGAGGCTCATTCCTGCTCCTCGCGCTCGTCGCCGTCCTCTTTCTGGTCTGCGTCCTCGGCCAGGGCCTGCTCATCAGCATGGTCACGCGCAACCAGCAGGTCGCCACCCAGGTCGGCGCCGTGTCGGGCATCCTGCCCGCTCTCTTGCTCTCCGGCTTTCTCTTCCCGATCGACAACATGCCCCTCGTGCTGCAGGGCATCTCGCACGTCGTGCCCGCGCGCTACGCCATCGCGGCGCTGCGAGGCCTGCTGCTCCAGGGCTACGGCTTCTCGCAGCTCTGGCCGCAGCTCCTCGGGCTCGCCGCTCTCGGGGCCTTCCTCGTGGCGGTCACCACGCTCCGCTTTCGCCGGAGGCTCGACTGATGCGCGCCGAGCTCGCCGCCGTGATGCGCAAGGAGCTGCGCCAGGCCTTTCGAGACCGGCGCGTCGTCTTCGTGCTGATCGGAGCGCCGATCCTCCAGCTCGTGCTCCTCGGCTACGCGGTGGACCTGGACGTGGATCGCATCGGCACCGCGCTCTGCGACCAGGACCGCACCGCCGAGAGCCGCGCGCTCGTCAGCGCCCTCCTCGCCGACGGCACGCTTCGTAGTGTCGGCGAAGTCTCCGACCCGACCGAACCGCTCGCGCGGGGAACGGCCCACGCGGTGCTCGTGCTCCCGCGCGGCTTCGCGCAGCACCTCCTCCACGGCCGCGCGGCCCAGGTGCAGGTGCTCCTCGACGGGACCGACCCGATCCGGGCCCAGGTCACGCTCGGCACGGCCCTCGCGGTGCTCGGCCAGCGGAGCCTCGAGCTCGCGCGCCTCCGGCTGAGCGCGATGGCGGCGCTCCAGGGGGTGCGCCCCGTCTGGCCCGCGATCCGCGTCGAGCCGCGCGTGCTCTACAACCCGCGCATGAAGAGCCCCGTCTACATGGTCCCCGGCGTGGCGGCCATCACCCTGCTCGTGGTCACGACGATCGTCACCGCCATGGGGCTGGCCCGCGAGAAGGAGCTCGGCACGATCGAGCAGCTCCTGATCACTCCGCTCCGGCCCTCGGTGCTGCTCCTCGGCAAGACCCTCCCCTTCGCGCTCATCGGCCTCGTGGTGGCCGGCCTGGTGCTGGCCATCGGCACCCACCTCTTCGACGTGCCCGTGCGCGGCTCCCTCTTCACGGTCTTCCTCGGCACCGTGCTCTATCTGATGAGCACCCTCGGCACGGGCGTCTTCATCTCGACCCTCGCCGCGACGCAGCAGCAGGCGATCCTCGGCGGCTTCTTCTTCCTGATCCCCGCCATCCTGCTCTCCGGCTTCATGTCCCCCATCGAGAGCATGCCGACCTGGATACAGCCCCTCACCTGGGTCAATCCCGTGCGCTACTACGTCGAGATCCTGCGCGGCGCGCTGCTCAAGGGAGCCAGCCTCGCAGACCTCTGGCGTCCTCTCGCCGCGCTCCTCGGCTTCGGCGCCGGCATCCTCCTTCTCTCGACGCTGCGCTTTCACAAGCGCCTCGGCTAAGGGCCGGGGAAGCTCGCGTCCCGCCGCACCGCAGCAATCGTTGGAGGGGCCGTCAGACTTTTCCGGTCTCGCGCGTCTGGTGAGCTGAGGGGGAACACCCTGCACCAAGGAGGTACGATGTCATCGTTCAGAGGAAGACGTTGCAGCGCCGGTCTCTCCGTACTGCTCGCCCTCGCCGGGGGCTGCACGGGCGAGATCGACGCACCGTCGGAGGGGGTGCGGGAGGCCACCGCGACGACCGTCAAACCCGCCGTATACGGGCCGATCGCCTCGGCCGAGGTCACCGTCGCCACGCTCGGCACGACTCCCGTCCGTGATCCCGCCGTCGCATGGAACGGGCAGAGCTTCACGCTCGTGTGGGAGTCCGGGGGGGAGATCCACGGGGCACGCGTGTCCTCCACGGGCCAGTTACTGGACCCATCGCCCATCCCGATCGCCGTCGGAGCCGGAGTTCGGAGCTCTCCAGTCATCGCGTGTTCCGCCGCCCAGTGCCTCGTGGTCTGGAACCAGGCCCGCCCGCTGTCCGGCTTTGGATCGATCTACGCCGCGCGTCTCAGCCTGGGTGGCGCCGTGCTCGACACCACCCCGCTCGAGGTCCTTACCGGAGGCCTCTGGGCCTCGTCCCGCGCGGTGGCGAGCGGAAACGGCGACTTCCTGGTGGGCGGCGCCTTCGCGCTCTATTCGCAGGCCATGGCCGTCGTAGTGCGGGTCAGCGCTCAGGGTCAGGTGGGGAGCTATGAACCGGTCGGGGCGTCTGGATTAACCGCTGTGACCGCCATGGGCTTCGACGGCACGAGCTACCAGGTGCTGGTGTGGGATGCGATGGGCAACCGAAAATCCGTTCGGCTGGTCCCGCCGGTCGGAGCAGTCGGCTCTGAAGTGACCCTCGGCCAGCATTGCCCCGAGAGTGCGGCCGACACCATGAGCTGCGCTCCGGGAGTCTGCACGCTGGGCATGAACCACTTTGTCTCCGGCGGGTACGTCTTCAAGCTGGTGCGCGTGGACCAAACCGGGACCGTGCTGGACCCGAGCGGCATCGCGATCTCGAAGGCCGCCCGACTCACGTTCGACGGGTCGCGCTATCTGCTGGCCTGGAACGACCCACGCAACGCCGGCACCACGGGCGTGGATCTCTACGGGGCCTACCGGACCGCCTCGCTCGGGGCGGTCGGCCTCGAGGCGCCCCTCTCGACCGTCCCGGGCGACGAGAACCTGGGCGGCCTGACCAGCGACGGGCTGGGCACCAGCGCCACCGCCTACCGGCGCGCCGGCAACGTGTTGCTCCGCGTGGTGAAGTTCGGGCGGAGGAGGAAGCACGAACCGCTCCCCGTGATCGAGGAGCCCAGCCTCCCCCTCGACCCGACGATGTAGCGCGTCAGACCCGAAGGCGGCGCCTAAGGAGGCTGGCCAGCCTCCTTAGCCCGCCGGGAACTGGATGCGAAAGCTCGTCCCCTCGCCGAGGCGGTTCTGGATAGCGAGCGTTCCTTCCAATTCGTCCACGATGGCCTTCACCGCATCGAGCCCCACGCCACGCCCGGACACGTCGGTGACCTTCTCGGCCGTGGAGAAGCCGGGGGCGAAGATGAGCTGGATCGCCTCTTCGTCGCTCAAGGTCGCCTGCGCATCGATCACGCCCCGCTCTCGCGCCCGCGCCAGCACCTTCTGCGCGTCGATGCCGCGACCGTCGTCGCTCACCTCGACCACCAGGTCCGGCCCCTCCTGACGGGCGAGCACCTTCACCGTCCCTTGCGCCACCTTGCCGCTCGCCAGGCGCTGCGCCGGAGGCTCGATGCCGTGGTCCACCGAGTTCCGCAACAGGTGCACCAGCGCGTTCGCCAGCTTGTTGAACGTCTGCCCCTCGAGCGCGAGCTCCCCGCCCTCCAGCACCACCGGGTTCACGTTCTTGCCGAGCTGCTCGGCCAGGTCGTCCACCATCTTCGGGAAGCGGTGATAGAGCCGGCTGAGCGGCACGCGCGTGAGGGCCAGGATGCGGGCCCGGATCTCGTCGAGCATCGGGCGCGGCAGCCCCTCGTCCTGCACGCTCTCGAGCCAGTCCACGACCGCCGTGAGCCGCGCCTGATCGATCTCGACCTTCAGCGGCCGGTCGCCCGAGCGCACCGCGCCGTTGTCCAGGCCCCCCTTCTGGCTCAGCACCTTCGAGGCCATGGTCTTGACGCGATCCAGGAGCTCGCCGAGGTCGCGCACCTTCCCCTCGGTCTCGGTGACCGTGGCCTCGCTCAGCGCCGCCCCCGAGGCTCGCAGCGCCGAGAAGGCGTCCTCGACCCAGTGGGCCTTCGCCGCTACCCGCACGAGCCCCATCGACATGGCGTTGCCCTTGAGCGTGTGCATCTCGCGGAACATGCGGTCCACGAGCGGGCCCGGCGGGTGACCCGCGCGGATCTGCCCGAGGGCCGCCCCCGAGCTCTCGATGATCCCGAGCGCCTCCTCGAAGAAGACGCCGAACATCTCGGGGTCGAGGCGCGCCACCTCGGCCAGGTATGCGATGTTCTCGTCGATCTCGCGCTGCTTGGCGCTGAGCGAGCGCTCGAGCGCGCGCTTCTCGGTCAGGTCCTCGATGATGAGCATCATCCGGGCCACGCGCTGCTCCTCCCGGATGGCCTGCACGTCCACCAAGAGCTCGCGCTGCTCCCCCTCGGGGCGACGGTGGACGTACTCCTTGCGCACCAGCTCCTTGGCCGTGCTCCAGTCCAAGGTCGGGCTGTGGAAGATCAGCTTGAACCATTCCTTGAGGTCGTTGCGTTCGCGCGCCGACTCCCCGTCGGCCTCGGGCAGGAGGAGCTCCACCACGTCCGCTCCCGCGAGCGCCGCGCGGTCGAAGAGCTCCTCGGAGAAGCGCGAGTACTCCTTCCCGATCTGCAGGTTCTCGTCGACAGTCAGGATCCCCTGGCGGATGTTCTGCAGGATGTCCGCCACCTCTTTGCGCGAGCGGGCGAGGTCCAGGTTGGCCTGATTCAGCGTCTCGTTGGCCTGCACGAGGTCGCGGGTCCGCTCGGCCACCATCTGTTCGAGCACGACCTTGCGGTTGCGCTCCACCTCGAGCATCGCGGCGTACTTGCGGTGCAGGTTGACCTCGACGGAGGTGTCGCGCAGCACACCCACGGCGGCCACCACGCGGTCCGTGGCCGGGTCGAAGACGGGGACCGCCACCGCATTGCACGAGGCCTGCCCCTCGAGGGCGCCGCCCACCGAGGTCTCGACGTACCGCGACTGCTGACTCGTGCGCAGGCAGCTCTGCAGCAGACAGTCGTGCTGCTGGCAGATGCCGAGCTTCGCCACCTCGTGACAGAGGCGCCGGTGCCGCGGCCGGTAACCGAAGAGGTTGCGGTAGGCCAGGTTCACCCAGACGAGGTTGTAGCCCGTGTCCACCACGTAGACCGGGTCGAGGAGCGAATCGAGGGCCGCCTGCACGGCGGGGAGAGCCTGGACCGGAATGCGTTCCATGGGGCTTTGGCGCCTGACCGACGAAAGGGCTTATCGCGCCGCGCTCGAACGGTCGAAGACGCAGAGCTCGACCGCGCCGTCGGGGGCCAGGAGCGGCGTCACGGTGATGGGTCCGCCCCGCGCGAGGCCCGCCAGCCGCTCGTGCCGCGCCGCGGTCTTCGTCAACACGACGGGAGCCTGGAGCTCGGAGCTCAGGCCCATCGCGCTCAGGCGGGCGGCCAGGTTTCCGCAGACGATGTTCAGAAACTCGGCGCCGCAGTCGTGCGCGTCAGCCTCGCTCAGCTCCGCCTCGGGGAGCTGCATCAGCTTGGCGGCGATCTCGCGCAGGTTGCCGGTCTGCAGGCCGAGCGCCACCGCCCCATTGAAGCCGCCCGTGAACTCCTGCGCCACGACCACGTCGTAGGGCGCGAGGACCGATACGTCGCCGTGACAGCTCGCCGGCTTGACGAAGGCGTGCAGCATGCGAAGGAACATGCGGCACGTCGTTTCGGCGCAGACTTCGAGTACGCGCGCGTTGGGACGCCCGTTGTAGACCTCCGGCAGGGTGCCCGGCGCGTCGGTCTGGTCCTTGCGGAAGGCCTCGAGCTCCTCGCCGAGCTCGCGCGACGAGAGCACCCCGGTCTTCACCAGCGCCTCGCCGAGCATCAGCCGATCGGCCTTCTGCGCCGAGAGCAGCTCGCCGAGCTGGGCCTCGGTGAGCAAGCCCTTCTCGATGGCCAGCTCGCCGAAGCGCTTGTCGATCGTCCGCTGCAGGAGGTTTATCTCCTCTACCTGCGTCGCGGTCATGAAGCCCCGGTCCACGGCGATCGTCCCGACCTTCAGGTTCACCGTGTCCTGTAGCTTTACCGCGGCGAGGAGCTGGTCCCGCCCGATCCGGCCCCGCTCGAGGAGAAATTGCCCGAAGAACTTGGCGCTCATTTTCCACCTTCGAGCGCGTGGGCGTCGCGGAGCACCTTCAGCAGCGCCTGCTGGTCGTAGGGCTTCATGAGGAAGCTCGTGGCCCCCTTCTCCATGCACTCCATGACCTTCTCCTTCGTGCCGAGGGAGGAGACCATCACCACGCGCGCCTGGCCGTCGAGCGCGCGGAGCTTCTCGAGCACCGCCACGCCGTCCATGTCCGGCATCACGATGTCGAGCAGCACCACGCGGGGGTGCAGCCGACCGTACTGCTCGATGGCGTCGGCTCCGCTCTGAGCCTGTCCGACCAGCTCGAACTCGGACCCTTCGAGGTGCCGCTTGATGCCGAGCAAAGACATTCTGGAGTCATCGACCGCGAGTACGGGCTGGCGTTCCGACATCGCTTCGTCCCTCTCTAGTGGGTGGGTCCACTATTGGAGCCGCCTTTGAGCGGGGGCGCAAGGCCTTCTTGGGGGACTTCATGAGGGACAAGACGCGCGCCGCCAGGGTAGGCTCCTCGGGCGAAGGTGAACCAACCAACACGGAGGCAGGCCGATGCGGATCGTGCTCGTGGGTGCCGATTTCGAGGAGAACCTGGCGCTGGGGATGCTCGCGGCGGTGGCGCGCGAGGACGGACATGCGGTGCGGGTCCAGCCCTTCAACACCCTCGACGAACTCGAGCCCCTGGCGCAGGCCCTGGCGGCCGAGCAGCCCGAGGTGATCGGGCTGAGCATGCAGTTCCAGCACCGCGCGCACGAGTTCCTCGCGCTGGCGCGGCGTACCCGGGTCCACGGCTACCGGGGCCACCTGACCACGGGCGGGCATTTCCCGACGCTGGCCTGGGAGCAGGCGCTCGGCTCGGGTGCGGGTCTCGACAGCGTGGTGCTCTACGAGGGGGAAACGACCTTCCGCGAGCTGCTCGCGGCGCTCGCGACCGGGCGGCCTCTGCGCGAGGTCGCCGGGCTGGCGCTGCCGGGCGAGCTCGACGGTCCGCCGGTGCGCACCCCGTGCCGGGGGCTGCCCGACCTGGAGGCGCTCCCCTTCCCGGAGCGCTATCGGCCGCACGCCCGCCACGCGGACATCCCCTTCATTCCGATCCTGGGCAGCCGCGGCTGCTGGGGGGCCTGCACCTATTGTTCGATCACCAGCTTCTATCGCGACGCGCGCGCGCAGGGGGGCGCGGGTCAGCTCATGCGCTGGCGTAGCCCCGAGAACGTGGCCGCCGAGATGGCGCTCCTATGGCACGCCGCCGGGCGAAACGCCGCCATCTTCTGCTTCCACGACGACAACCTCCTCCTGCCGCGACCGGAGGCCACCATCGAACGACTGCGCGCGATCCGCGCCGCGCTCGACGACTTCGGCGTGGGCCGGGCGGGGATCATCGGCAAGTGCCGCCCCGATTCCCTCACGCCCGAGCTGGCCCGCGAGCTCGCCGCGGTCGGCGTGGTGCGCCTCTACGTGGGAGTGGAGAACGCCTCGAGCCTCGGCTCGCAGCACCTCAACCGGCGGGTCGAGACCGAGCGCGTGAAGGCCGCCCTCGCCGCCTGCCACGCGGCGGGGATCTTCTGCTGCTACAACCTGCTGCTCTTCGAACCCGAGGCCACGCTCGAGGACATCGCCGAGAACATCGCCTTCATCCGCGAGCAGTCCACGCACCCGGTGAACTTCTGCCGCGCCGAGCCCTACCACGGCACGCCGCTGCAGCTCGCGCTGGCCTCGAAGGGGGCGCTGGGCGGGAGCTACCTGGGCTACGACTACCGCGTCACCGACGACCGCACCGAGCTCCTCTTCCGCATCTGCGCGGCGGCGTTCCGGCAGCGCAACTTCGCCCCCGACGGGGTGCACAACCGCTACATGGGGCTCGGCTACCAGGCCAAGCTCCTCGAGACCTTCCACGACGAACGAGGCGGCGAGCGGGCGCGCCTGATGGCACGAGCTGCGCGACTCACCTCGGAGATCGCGCTCGAAACAGCCGACCTGCTCGAGCAGGCGCACACCCTGGCTCGCACCGCCGACCTCGGCGATCGGGACCGGCTGGAGCGCGAGACCGCCCTCCTCGGACTCCGCATCGCCGCGGCGGACGGGCCACGCCACGCCGAGCTCGACGAACTCCTCGACGCGATGCACGCCTTCGCCGTGCAGAGCACGACGCAGAAGCCCCGCACGAGCTTCAGCCTGCCGCCCCAGCTCACGCAGGCCGTGCGGCGCCTGGCCCAGGGCGTGGCCCTGTCCACGTTGCTCAGCGCGTGGGGCTGCGACAGCCGCGCCGTCACCGATTCGGGCGTGGTGGTCGACCCCGTACCACGGGATGGCCGCGTGAACGACGCAAACGTCGGTTTCGACGGGGGCGTGGACCCGGTCCCGATGGACATGCGCCTGCGCGACGGCCGCCGGCCGGACCTCACCGTGGTTGATTGCGTGCCGCCGGACCGGGGCGTGCAGCGCGACACGGGCAAGCGACCCGACGGCATGATCGCCGACCCCGTACCCTGGGACATGGGGATGCGCAGGGACGCGGGGGTCCCGCAGGACGCAGCCAAGCCCAAACGGGACGGCATTCCCGTGGACCCGCCGCCGCAGGACGCGCCGAAGAAGCCGGCGCCGCAGAGTTCCCGTCCGATCGATCAGTGGCGGGACACCACCCCCCGGCGCGCGGTGCGCTCGATGGACCTGCCCTTCTTCGACCCGCCGGAGCCCGCGCTCCAGGCCGAGCGCGAGCTTCGCGGCGTGCGGGTGCGCCTCTCGGGCGTGGAGCCCAACGCGGCGGGAGTGCGCTGGGAGGGGGACGGCGTGCGCGAGGGGAGCGGCCTCGAAGTTCTCTGGGTCCCCACCGCCGAAACCGATCAGCTCCGCGTGGGAGTACGCACGCACGGGGGTGTGGCGGTGCTGGCCCTGAGGGCCGGGGACGTCCCCACCCTCGGGGGATAGAGCGACCCCTCGGCCGCGGCGCCGTTTCCGCAGCGCCGACCCCTCAGCCGCGTCGACGCCGTCCCGTCGCGAGCAGCCCCAGCGCGAGCAGCGCGAGCAGCGCATCGATCGAGCGCCCATCCCCGCCCACCGAGCAGCCCCCGCCGCCCTCGGCCTGACCGCCCGCCGCGGCGCTTCCGTCGGCCTGGCCCGCGTCAGCGCTCGAGGAAGCTCCATCGGTCGCAGCAAGGCCCGCCTCGATCGAGGCCACGCCACCGTCCCGCGCGCCGGCACGTGCGTCCGGTACTTGCGCTCCGCCGTCGCGCTTCACCGTCCCAGCGTCCGTCCCCGTGGCCCCCGCGTCCCGCTGCGGACTCGCCCCATCGTGCTTCACGACGCCGCCGTCGATCTTGACCACGCTCGCGTCGGCTTTCGCCGTTCCCCCATCCAGCTTGGTCGCCGGCGAGGCGAGCACCTTGAAGAGCGTGCGTCCGATGACCACGTGGAGCACGCCGCCCAGCCAGACGCTCCCTTCGGCGTCCGCGTTTTGCCGATTCACCATGGCAAAGCCTCCGAGCGCCGCGCCGATGTCCCGAGCCACGCTGCCCGGCGCGCCGACGTAGCGCCGCCCGGAGTTGAAGAAGGTCGTCTGTCCGTTCGGACCGAGGCCGTCGAGCACGCTCGAGGAGCCGAAGGCGCTGAGCTGCGTCTCCTGCCCTGCGGGGTTGCGTACCCATATCTGCAGCGCCCCCATCCCGTCCGCCCGAGTGAAGGCCACCCACCCCTCCCGCACCTGATAGTCACGGCCCGGGCTCACGGCGCGCGTGTAGGTCGGTCGCATGGCGGAGAGGATGCGCTCGGTCACACCGTCGTGCAGCGCCACGGCGCTCTGATTGGCGTTCAGCGGGTTCCGTCGCTCGTAGACCACCAGCGTGCCGTCCGTCAGAGGCGCTCGCCCAGCCTCGGCCGCGGAGAGCGCCACGATGGCGCCCGCCCGATAGCGCGCCACGCGGTCCATGTTCGACTGTGTCGGGTCGGCATACAGAAAGACCACGTCACCGTTCGCGCCCACGTCGGGCATGTCGACCGTGTAGCTTCGCGGGCCGAAAGGCGCCGTGTTCGTGCCGGTCGAGAGCTGCCGCCGGACGAGCTGCTGCGGGCCGCTCCAAATCAGGTAGTCTCCCTTGAGTCGCAGCGCCGTGGCGTTCATCGCGAGGGTCGCCGTTCCGCTAGGCCGCCACTCGTAGACCTTCTCGGCCCCTACGCCCGCCTCGTTGTAGATCACCCCGCCTGGCGATAGGCCCACCACCGACGAGTTCGCCGGATAGGCGGGCGCGATCGTATCGACCTGCCCGGTCTGCCGCGCGCGTCGCTTGCAGCTCGTCCCTTCGAGCCAGAGGGAGTAACTCTCGTTGACGGCCCAGAGGGGCGCCCCGACGCTCTCCACCTCGGCCAGAACCGCGCTCGACTCCACGTACACCGTACGCTGCGGCAGCCCGTTCGGCGTCGACGCGAGGGCCTGCCGACCCGTCGAGTCCCGCGCGTCCACCTCGAGGCGCAGCTTCCGACCCTCGTAGGCCGCGAGGGAGACCGACTGATTCACCGTTGCCACGCCGGTGGCCACCACGCCGAGGCGCGTGCTGCCTTCGTAGGCCACGATCTGGATCGAGCTGCATCCGGCGTGGTTGTCGTCGGCGCAGCTCACGTTCACCTGCAGCGCCGGCCGCGCGACCGTCCCCTCCAGCGGCGCGTTGATCGTGACCCGCGGAATCGTGTCGTGGTTCACCACGCGCACAGCGGTGCCGGTCGCCCCGTTCACGTCCGTCGCGGTGACCGTCAGGGCGACGAGGCCGAAGGGCTGACCGACGAGAGACTGCGTGAGGTGGAAGCGCCCGTAGAGCGCCGTCATGGCGGTCGTCGTTCCGCCCACCGTTAGGGTCACGCTCTGGAGCTGATAGGTCGAGGTGACGCGGGCCGCCACGTTGACCGAGTCACCCGCCAGGGCTCCCTCGTAAGCCGGGTCCTCGATCTGCACCGCGATCGCCGCCTGCGCGACGGGAGCAAGGAGGGTCAGGATGACGAATACAGCGAGCTTCATCGGGCCTCACCTCCGGTTCGACTCCGCCTAGGGTCCTTTGGTGTTCGTCGCCTTCCCCCTGTTCAGAGCCCCAGACGCACGAGCCGCGCCTTTTCTGACAACCCTGCAGGGCCCGACGTACGTGATTCCACGTATTGCGACGCGTGGGAGGGGCGCCCCAGACTGAGGAGCACCAAAGGCCGACGCTGGGGTGGGTGCGAGGAGGCACACACCGCGTGCAAGGAGGCACACACCCCGAAGAGGCACTCACCCACGATGGAGACTGGAGCACGCATGGGAGGCCGGACGAGAGAAGATGCCGCGCCGAGCGCGAGGCGCAGAATGGCCCTGATCGGGGCCTGGACGGTCGCCTTGGCGCTTGCGGCCTGCGGCCCGGCGCGAGAAGCGAGCGCGCCCCTTGGCTCACGGAGCTACGCCGCGACGACGCCGACCGTGTCCGCGGAGACCTCGCTCGCAGGTCCCGCCACGGGCGGCGTGTACTCGAGCTGCGACGCGGTGGCCTCGGATGGGACGAACTTCGTTGCGGCCTGCTGGAAGGACCGGGACGCTTTCACTCTTCCGATCCGCGCGGCCGACGGCACCGTCGGGGCGGGTCAACTCCTGTGGACCCTGCCCCCGAGTGCCCCAGGCAACCCATACGGCCGAACGAACTCCGCCAGCCGCATCGCGCTCAGCGGCTCGAAGAGCGACTACGTGGCGGCGGCGGTACAGTGGAGCGAGAAGCACATGGGGGGGGTAACTTCCTCGAGCCTCTTTGCCTGGCGCGTTGCCTCCAGCGGCGCACCCCTCGGCTCCTCGCCGGCCTACCAGACGCCATGGAGCCCAGACTCGCACTACTACTCGCCCGATGCAGCCTCCGACGGCGTCAACCATGTCGTGGCCTACTCGGACTTCTACTCCCACACCCTTTCGGTCGTCGCCGCCACGGCATAGAACTCGCCTACAACGGCACGGTTGGTGTCCCCTTCGACATCCGGCCGTCAGTCCTCACCACGACGGAGTACGCGCTCGTTGCCGCGGGTCTCGACTGCCTTTCCGTGGTTCGCAAGAGCTACAAGGACTGCGAGCTCGAGCTGCGCATCTTTCGACCGGCTGGCAGCAGGCGAGACGTGACCCTGCCGCTGAATGCCCCTGCTGGCGCGGAGTGCGGCGTCTCGGTGCTCGCCGGAGGTCCAGTCGTTCTCATCGAGTGGGGGGAGGTGACGACGGCCACCGTCACGCGCGTGGCTCGCATCGACGCGAACGGCGCGCTGCTCCACCCGTCGGGGATCGCCGGCGCGATCGCGGCGCAACGCGCAGCGTTCGATGGTCAGCACTTCGTCCTCCTGGCGATGCAGACGCAGGCGGGGACGGGCCACACGGCCCTCGTCGCCCAGCGTCTCACCTCGGCCGGCGTCGTTGTCGATGTGACGCCCTTCAACGTCACCCCCTGGGCCGCCCGCGCCGTCGACAGCTACTCGCCCTTGATCGCGGCCACGAGCTCCGGGGTCAGCGCCGTGGTCTACAAGAACGCGACGGGGCAGCAGGTCCTGCGGCTCATCCGCGCGCCCGGGTCGACCGCCGACGGAGGGCCGACGCTGGCCGACGGAGGGCCCAAGCCAGCCGACGGAGGGCCCAAGCCAGCCGATGGAGCGCCGATGCCGGCCGATGGAGCGCCGATGCCGGCCGATGGAGCGCCGATGCCGGCCGATGGAGCGCCGATGCCGGCCGATGGAGCGCCGATGCCGGCCGATGGAGCGCCCGGGACGCCCGAGCCCGCTTCTGCCGTCCCCGACGCTGCGCCGGCAAAGACCGACGCCGCGCCCGTGAAGCCCGACGCCGTGGCTGTGAAGACCGACGCCGTGGTCGCGAAGCCCGACGCCGTTGGCGTGAAGACCGACGCCGTGGTCGCGAAGCCCGACGCCGTGGTCGCGAAGACCGACGCCGTGGTCGCGAAGCCCGACGCCGTGGTCGCGAAGACCGACGCCGTGGTCGCGAAGCCCGACGCCGCTGCGCCGCGCGCCGATGCTGGCAGCCCAGCCACCGACGCCGCCCCGCACGCGGAGGCCGCCGCGCCCTGTCCTTCCGACCCCGTGTCATCGAGCGGAGGATGCGCCGTGGCGACTCTCTCGTCGGCGCGCTCGTCTTTGCCCGCCCTCGCCGTACTCCTCCTCCTCGGCCTTCTCTCCCGTCGCCGGGGACCATCGGGGCGAACTCGTGAGCCACCCGAACCCGCCCCTCGAACCTGACCGTTGCGCCCCTCGAACCTGACCGTAGTTGCTCTCCCCCTCGAACCTGACCGTGGTTGCGCCCCTCGAACCTGACCGTAGTTGCTCTCCCCCTCGAACCTGACCGTGGTTGCTCTCAACCCCTCGAACCAGCCTCGAACCTGACCGCCCACGAACCCGACCGCGGGAACCCCCGCGGGAACCCGACCGTGGTTGCTCATTGCTCCGACCGCGGGAACCCCCGCGGGAACCCGACCGTGGTTGCTCCTTGCTCTGGTTGCTCGTAGCCGGGTTTCCTGGTCCGGTATGCGGACGGGCCGGTCCGGCACACCGGACGACTCCGGCGCCCCAGAGATCTATCACCTTGAAATCACGTCGACGGGAATTGGCTCAAG